>JAAHGS010000032.1 GCA_010692645.1 Symploca sp. SIO2E9 | reverse complement strand
CAACAACACCGGGTGAATAGAAAATAGTCCCCCTATTGCTTGTAAGTTAACTTTTAATTTTTCCCCACACCCCACCCCCTACACCCTACACCCTGTCAACACTTCAGTCTGGTTGTCACCCCGTCAGCTTTTTTTCGCTCACCCCCCCCTCCCCTTCCAGCAAGAGGACATGGTTTTTAGGCAACTCTCTTAGATGGTGTTGATGCTACCCATTTCGGATAATATGAAAAGAATGCTTGGAACCAGATAAAACTACGTAACAAGTTCTAGCAAATCGGTTGAGGAATATCTAAATGAGTCAAGAAATGAGCCAAGAAGTGAGCCCAGAAGTGAGCGCAGAAAAGAGCCCAGAAAAGAGCCTAGAGATGAACCCAGAGATTTTCGAGAAAGTCAAAAAAATAGTTGTCACGCAACTTGAAGTTAAGGACGAACAGGTAACACCAGCAGCTAACTTTGCCAATGATCTAAATGCCGACTCCCTGGATACGGTAGAACTGGTAATGGCTTTGGAGGAAGAGTTCGATATTGAAATTCCAGATGAGGCAGCAGAAAAGATTGCTACTGTCAAAGCTGCTGTCGATTACATCAGCGAAAAATTAGAAGCTCCTGCGTGAAACAAATACCCTCTACCACGACCTGGATAAACCGCCTAATATTGAGTACCAACAGGGGACTTTGACTGGATAAATGCTCAGGGAGTACCTCTTGGAGAAAAGGCAAAGGAAAGGTGCTGATTGTGGAGCCGAAAATGTGCCTCTACAAATAGAACTCATTCACCCGCGCTCTAAGGGGGGTCTGACAGAGTTAGCAATCTCTGTTTAGCCTGCGATCGCTGCAATCAGAAGAAGGGTAATAAGTCGCTCAAAGAGTTCTTAAAGAAAAAGCCAGAGTTTTTCAACAGGATTAAGGCTCAAGCCAAATCTCCCCTCAAGAATGCAGCAGCGGTCAATATAACTGGCTGGGCATTGTTGAGAGCGCTCAAGGACACAGGATTAGTAGTGAATACAGGTAGTAGTGCGTTGACCAAAATGAAGCGATGCCAACAGGGTTTACCCCAGGCATACTGGTTAAATGCAGCCTGTGTAGGAGACACGCCTAAGTTAAAGATCACACTAATCAAGCCGCTGCTGATCAAGGCTAAAGGATGGGGTAATCGCCGATTGTGTCGAATCAATAAGTACGGATTCCCTTGTTCGGAACCGCCTCAGATCTATAGACACGGATGGTATACAGGAGATCTTGCCAGAGCAGTAATCCCCAAAGGGAAGAATGTCGGAGTGTGGACGGGTTTGGTGGTTGTTCAAGGAGAGAATCCCTTCGAGTTCAGAATCGGCAAGCGTCGAATTCATCGAACTCTGGACAAGTTCATCCTTGTACAAGCCAGGGATGGTTATTCGTACTCCTATGGCTAGGTGTACGAATTGTCCTGTTATATGGCGGTTTGTCTCTATAATTTTGCGATTTAATGATTCGGCATCATGACAAACTTTGAAAAAAAACGCGTTGTTGTTACGGGTCTTGGCGCAATTACACCGATAGGCAACACTTTAGATGACTACTGGCAAGGGTTGTTGAACGGATGCAATGGCATTGCTCTAATTACCTCATTTGATCCCTCTCGACATGCCTGCCGCATTGCGGGTGAAGTCAAGGGGTATGACCCCAAAGAATACATGAATGGAAAGGATGCAAAGCATATGGATCGCTTTGCTCAATTTGGAGTTTCTGCAAGCAAGCAAGCTCTAAAAGATGCACAGTTTGAAATTAATCAACTGAATGCAGAACAGGTGGGCGTGATTATTGGTACTGGGATTGGTGGTCTTAAGGTATTAGAAGACCAGCAGGAAACTTATCTCAATCGCGGACCCAATCGCTGTAGCCCGTTTATGATTCCAATGATGATTGCCAACATGGCAGCTGGTTTAACAGCGATACATACTGGTGCCAAAGGACCAAATAGTTGCACAGTTACTGCCTGTGCAGCTGGTTCTCATGCCATCGGTGATAGTTTTCGCTTGCTACAGCGTGGTTATGCTCAGGCGATGCTCTGTGGAGGTGCTGAAGCTGCCGTCACGCCTCTGGGTCTTGCCGGTTTTGCAGCAGCAAGGGCACTTTCTACCCGTAATGATGACCCATCATCAGCTTGCCGCCCCTTTGACCGAGACCGCGATGGTTTTGTCATGGGGGAAGGCTCTGGAATTTTGCTACTTGAAGAGTTAGAACATGCCTTGAGCCGTCGTGCCAAGATTTATGCTGAAATCGTTGGCTACGGCATGACTTGCGATGCCTACCACATGACCAAGCCAGTACCAGGTGGAGAAGGTGCAACTAGAGCAATGCAGCTGACTCTCAAGGATGCTGGTCTTAGACCAGAACAGGTGAACTATATCAATGCTCACGGTACCAGTACACCAGCCAACGATGCCAATGAAACGGCTGCAATTAAAAAGGTTTTAGGTGAACATGCCTACAAAATAGCAATTAGCTCGACCAAATCAATGACAGGTCACCTGTTGGGTGGTTCCGGTGGTATTGAGGCAGTGGCAACAGTCATGGCAGTGGCAAATGATAAAGTACCACCGACAATCAATTTGCAAAACCCCGATCCTGAGTGTGACCTCGATTATGTAAGAGATCACAGTCGTAATCTTAATGTAGAAGTGGCGCTTTCCAACTCTTTTGGCTTTGGCGGTCACAATGTGACGCTAGCATTCAAAAAATATAGCGAATAGAGTGGCAAATTGCAGTTTGAGCAGGTTTGTTCTACCCCTCCTTAGCTTCGGGGAAAGGTGAGGATTATCGCTAGAAGTTGACAGTTGATCTAGAAAAATTGTCTGTTGTTGGATTTACCACTTCTCGATCCCCGATTCTTGCTCATCGATTCCGATAATGGGATGATGAGGTTGTAACCTTTGGGCGACCTAGAGCCATCGAGTTTTGACTCAAATAAATTTTGCCTTAAGTCTTGTTCACCAGAGTGATTAAATCGAAATTATGGCCGTTGCAACCCAATCTCTAGAAGAACTTTGTATCAACTCCATCCGCTTTCTGGCGATTGACGCCGTAGAGAAGGCAAAGTCTGGTCATCCAGGGCTGCCAATGGGCGCTGCTCCTATGGCGTTTGTACTCTGGAACCGCATCATGCGGTATAATCCCAAAAACCCCAAATGGTTCAACCGCGATCGCTTCGTTTTGTCGGCTGGTCATGGTTGCATGTTGCAGTACGCCATGCTCTACCTAACTGGCTATGACAGTATGACAATTGAAGACATTAAGCAATTCCGGCAGTGGGGCTCTATAACCCCTGGTCACCCTGAAAACTTCGAGACTGAGGGTGTGGAAGTGACCACAGGACCCTTGGGGCAAGGAATTGCCAATGCTGTAGGTTTGGCAATGGCAGAGGCTCATTTGGCAGCCAAGTTCAACAAACCTGATGCCAAAATCGTAGACCACTATACCTACGTTATCCTAGGTGATGGTTGCAACATGGAAGGTGTATCTGGGGAAGCCTGTTCCCTTGGTGGTCACCTAGGACTAGGCAAACTCATCGCCCTCTATGATGACAATCACATTTCTATTGATGGCTCCACTGATTTGGCATTTACCGAAGATGTGGGTAAGCGCTTTGAAGCTTACGGCTGGCACGTACAGCATGTAGAGAACGGTAACACAGACCTCGCAGGAATTCAACAAGCGATTGAAGCTGCTAAAGCTGTCACTGATAAACCGTCTTTAATTAAGGTGACAACTACTATCGGTTATGGCTCACCTAATAAAGCTAACTCCCATGCTGTTCATGGTGCCGCTCTCGGTGGGGATGAGGTAACAGCCACTCGTGAGAACCTGGGTTGGGAATATGAGCCCTTTGTAGTACCAGAAGATGCTCTCAAGCAATTTCGCCAGGCAGTTGAGCAAGGTGCCACCAGCGAAGCAGAGTGGAATCAGACTCTAGCTGACTACCAAGCCAAATATCCCCAAGAAGCAGCAGAATTTGAGCGGATTACTAGTGGCAAGTTGCCGACAGGATGGGAGAAGGCGCTGCCTACCTACACCCCTGAAGACAAGGCATTAGCTACTCGCAAGCATTCTGAGGTCACTCTCAATGCTCTAGCTCCAGTGTTACCAGAACTGATTGGTGGTTCTGCTGACCTTGCTCCCTCTAACCTGACAATCTTAAAGGTTTCTAGTGACTTCCAAAAGGGGCAATACGAAAATCGTAACCTGCGTTTTGGTGTCAGAGAACACGGTATGGGAGCGATTTCTAACGGTATCGCCCTTCATGGCTCTGGATTAGTTAATTACTGTGCTACTTTCTTAGTCTTTGCTGACTACATGCGGGCAGCAATTCGTCTGTCGGCTCTGTCGGAAGCTGGCGTCATTTATATCATGACTCATGATTCAGTAGCCTTAGGCGAAGATGGTCCTACTCACCAGCCGGTTGAAACCATTGCTTCCCTGCGTGCGATTCCTAATCTTTTAGTTATGCGCCCTGCTGATGGCAATGAAACTTCCGGTGCTTATAAAGTGGCAGTTGAGAACCGTAAACGCCCAACACTGCTGGCACTAACGCGGCAAGGTTTACCAAACCTAGCTGGTAGTTCTATTGAAAATGTCACTAAGGGTGCTTATATTCTCTCTGATAGTGATGGCACTCCCGACATCATCCTGATTGGTACTGGTTCGGAAGTGAGCCTGTGTGTCAAGGCTGCTGAACAGTTGAGCAGTGAAGGCAAGAAAGTTCGTGTCGTTTCCATGCCCTGTTGGGAACTTTTTGATGAGCAGGATGAAACTTATCGGGAATCGGTATTGCCTAAGGCTGTAACTAAGCGTCTAGTTGTAGAAGCTGCTTCTAGCTTCGGCTGGTGCCGTTACTATGGTTCTGAGGGCGATATGATTAGCATTGAGCGCTTTGGTGCTTCTTCTCCCGGTGGTGTGGCAATGGAGAAGTTTGGCTACACAGTTGATAATGTGGTGGCGAAGGCGAAGGCGTTGCTGGGATAGTAATTTGGTTTTGATTATACGTTCACCGTAATTGCTAATAATTAATGAGGCTCTCTAATAGATAGAGGGCCTTTTTCTAAAAAGTGGTAATCTATTGTGCATTTTTAATGCACAACAGCAAGGCAGAAGACAGGAGGAACAAGAGTTTTAGCCATTAACTAATATCAAATAAATATATGATTGAAATGCGTAACAGCTTAGTCTTAAAAATAGCTGTAAGCCTCTTTAGGTAGAGGTGCTTTCAATTGTCGTTGAGGTTAATTTCAGTTAAAAGATTGTAGGGTTATTGATTAAGGTTTGTATTCAATTAAAGAGATTTATTTATCCGATACTTAGACATTAACTTAGCTTGCTGAAAAAGTGGTTGACCAATATTTTTTATCAAGAGTAAACTGGTTCCAAATAATGGAAACAAAATGTAGAAATTAAAACCCAAAATAAAAGTTATTCCTAAACTTACACCTAATCCCATTATCAGACATATAATTTTAAGAATAAATTTTTGATTAAACCGCTTTTGTCGCAATTTATAAAATACGGGCATAATCGCAATTAAGGCTACAGCCATAGTGGGAGTAATTAACAAGCCCTCAGCTATCGCTACAGGTAAAGCTATAAAAATACCTAATATAACAGTAAGTCCCAAGTAGAATGGTTTACTAGTTTTAAGAATACAGCGACGGAAAATAGGATCACATCCTTGTTCAATTTGAATTCCTGGAAAAGGATGGTGTTCAATTCGACAACGACGAAAAATAGGATTACTTTTATTCTCGATTAGCACTCCTGGATAAGTATTTCCATAGATATAGCAATCTTCTATAGTTCCTGCTCCATTATTTTTTATCCAAATTCCGCTTTGTTTTCCATCATAAATACGACATTGACGGAGAGTAGGTTTGCCGCCATCGATACCCACTCCTACATAAGTATTACCATAGATATCACACTCTTCTATAGTTCCTGCTCCATTATTTTTTATCCAAATTCCGTTTTGTCTACAATCATAGATACGACATTGATGGATAGTAGGATTACTACCATCGATAACCACTCCTGGATAAGTATTGCCATAGATATCGCAATCTTCTATGGTTCCTAATCCATTATTGTGTATCCAAATTCCGCTTTGTTTTGCATCAAAGATACGACATTGACGGAGAGTAGGATTGCTGCCATCGATATACACTCCTGGGTTAGTATTGCCATAGATATCGCAATCTTCTATAGTTCCTGCTCCATTATTTTTTATCCAAATTCCGTATTGTCTACCATCATAAATACGACATTGACGGAGAGTAGGTTTGCTGCCATCGATATACACTCCTGGGTTAGTATTGCCATAGATATCGCAATCTTCTATAGTTCCTGCTCCATTATTTTTTATCCAAATTCCGTATTGTTTACCATCATAAATGCGACATTGACGCAGAGTAGGATTACTGCCATTGATAATCACTCCTGAATAAGTATTGCCATAGATATCGCAATCTTCTATAGTTCCTAATCCATTATTTTTTATCCAAATTCCGTATTGTTTACCATCATAAATACGACATTGACGGAGAGTAGGATTGCTGCCATCGATAATCACTCCTGAATAAGTATTGCCATAGATATCGCAATCTTCTATAGTTCCTAATCCATTATTTTTTATCCAAATTCCGTTGGTTTTACCATCAAAGATGCGACATTGACGGAGAGTAGGATTACTGCCATCGATATCCACTCCTGGATGAGTATTGCCATAGATATCGCAATCTTCTATAGTTCCTAATCCATTGTTTTTGATCGAAATTCCGTTACCCTTACCATCATGAATACGGCAGCGACGGATAGTAGGATTTGCTTGAGAACCAACAATAGCTACACCACGGATATCATAGTTTGTAATATCACAGTCTTCAAGGATTGATTTTCCTTTGAGAATAAGCACACCTGTAGCACACCCTCGCAAGGTTAGGCCTCGAACTATTGAATACTCTGTTTGCATCAGAATACAGCTAGAGTTAGTACTCTCAATAACAATATCTGAGACTTGCCCATCTCCTAAAATTTCTAGGGGTTTATCAATAACAAGACTTTCCCTGTAAATGCCCGGTTGTACTAAAATTTTAGTTCCAGGTTGGGCATTTTTAATTGCCTCCTCAATAGTTGTATAGTCAGTAGTGTCCGATTTCCCAACAATGATCATTTTCCCTAAATCTGAATTTCTACTTGTCACAGTATGACAATTTTTCGTTTCTTGGAAAGATTATTTTCATGTTAGCAAGATATCTGGGATATTTTTGTGCTGGCTACTAAAATCTCTAATAGCCCTTTTCAATATGAGTGAGGTACACCTTGTTGAAGGCAGTCCCCATGAAACAAATTTCACCGCCAAGCATGAAAGTGGTATTTCCCATTCCCCACTCCCCATTCCCTACTCCCTACTCCCCACTTAGATGTGACTAAGAGATAGAAGCATCGTCAATTAATTCAAATTTCAGTGCTCCCGGTTCCACTAGCTCCCACTTATCATCAGAAATGGAAGAAACTATTGCTGGTTTTAGTAATGTCATGATCATGTCAAATTCTGGTTGATATTCGTATAATTTAAATAAATCCTCTATAGTTGCCTGATTACTAGAAGTAATTCTTAATCGTCTTCCAGGCATAAGATAATCAACCCCTTCCTGAGTCAATATTAGAAATTCACCCCATCGACGAGCTTTTTCAAAAATTGCCCTTTGGCTACTTCCCTGCCGACGTTGTTCCAGACTTGCCCGTGTTTCTGATACTTGTGTAGCATTCTGTAACACTGCCGAGGATTTACTATTGTAAGCTGTTACAATTTGGTCTTCTTGAGGATTAAGATTTGACTTAGGATAGCCTAGTGAAATTTGACTGACACTCGATTCTTCCACTGAGTTATTTTCAGATTCCCTCTCGGATGTCTGTATATTCTGTATAACAGATGAACTTTCTTCATCAACTGATACTGTATCTATGCTCTGAGAAGTTACTTCTAAATTTAGTTGATCTTGGCCTAGTGTTTGAGTTGGCAATTGCGTTTCGCGTAATCCTTGTTTCTGAAGCTTATCTAAATCAGTTTCTATGCTACTAACCCGTAACTGGATTTGATTCAATGACTCCTTGATTTCCCGAAACTGTAATTTACTCTTCTCTCCTGCTACCGTAGAGCTAGCGTCTGGTTGTGGCTTGGAGGCTAATGCATCTAACTTCGACTGAAGTTGGGCTTGTCCTTTTCTTAATTCCACTATTTGAGACTCTAAGCGTGAGTTTTCTTGTCTGAGGCTATGGAACTCTTCCTTTGCTGCTACCGTAGAGCTAGTGTCTGGTTGTGGCTTGGAGGCTAATGCATCTAACTTCGACTGAAGTTGGGCTTGTCCTTTTCTTAATTCCACTATTTGAGACTCTAAGCGTGAGTTTTCTTGTCTGAGACTATTGAACTCCTGCTCTGCTGCTATCAGGGAGCTAGTATCTGGTTGTGACGGTGACTGCGAGTGCGTTTTTTCTGCTTCTTCTAACTTATTCACCCGTTTGATTGTCTTTTCCAAATGTTCATATAAGGTTTTTAAATAATCCAGAATTTTCTGAATCTGCTCTTGATTTTCGTCGGCTTTTTGTTGTAGCTTAGATAAGTGCTGATTATTTTCTTGAGTCACTGGTTCTAATAAAGACTATAAATGCGATCTGAGTACTGTAATTGAGATTAAAGCTGGAAACTCTCCCGCTACTTCTTCCTGGTTATTTAAATTCCAAGATACCTGGTTCTTCTAGCTGCCACTTTTGACCAGGAGTAAGAGGAGATACTCTCGCCGGTTTAAGGAGAGTAAAATATCTAGATAAATCTGGTCGGTATCCACGACATTCAAATAGTGTTTGTACTAATTCATCATTATATTCATTAATATTGAAATTTATCCTAAGAACTAAGTAGTCAAAGTCCCCGTCTTTTAAGATCCAAAATTTGCCACGACGATTTTTCTCCAAAACTACATGTTTCTGACTACCAAGGCGGCGATTCCTAATGCTCTCATCTGTTTCTGATACTTCCGTTGCTTTGATTAAAAGTGAGCGTGGATTCTGATTATAAGCCTGTACCAATTGGGGAGTTGCTAAATTGGAATAGTTAGGGGTATGACTTAGTTGAAATTGAGTTGTAGGTGTTTTGATACTTGAAGCTTTGATGTTACCCTGACTTGGTGCAAGCTCAATATGTTGTTGATGTTCTAGAGCATCTATCATTTCTTCCTTGGTTGGTGTAGTCTTTTGCTGAACCTGCTGCAATTGAGACTTAAAGTGTTCTTGTTGTTGAGTAAGTTGAGTGACTTGAGACTGTAACTGTTCACACTTGAGAAGCACCTGCTGCATTTGTTTCTTAAATTCATCCGCTGTTACTAGCTGAGAGCGAGTCTCTTGTAGACGTTCATAGGCTAGTTCTGCTACCTTATCTACCAGATGCGATCGCTCTTGTCTCAATTCTTCTAGCTCTTGTTTTGCCTTTTCTAGCTCTAATTGCAGTTTAGAAGAGAGAGAATTTTGATCAAAATCCAGTATACCCTGTTCTTTTAGCTTCCACTCCTGTCGATTTGGTATCAGGGAAACTCTAGCTGGCTTGCTTAGAGTAAATTCCGTACTATCCTTCGGTTGATACCTCTGACAGTTAAATAAGGATTGAACTGTTTTCAGATTAAAGGTATTAACTTTGAAATTGCCTTTGGGTAATAACCAGTAGACTTCCTCTTTCTCCTCCTCTGTTGCTAGTAGCCAGTAGTCTCCATTACCTTGCTCTGAAAGAAAGACTTGCTCTTGGGCATTATATAATGGTTTGTTTCCAATTACAGAAACTTTAATCACCTTCCTAGATAATATACGAGGTATCTGATTATAAATTGCAATTAACTCATCTATAGAAAAGTTTATCCTAGGAGTCCTCGGTTTCATTTTTATTAATTTAGTTTTGTTTATTACCTTGGTAAAATTGCTCAAGACTTGTTTGCATTTAGGATATCAGGACTTACGCACTCAGACAAATAAAATACCTTTATTTTCCTGTTTCCTGTTCCCTGTTAAGAGTTCCCTATAGCTAAAACCCTTGATTTTGGGTTCACTGCGTAAGTCCTAGATATTTGTTTTATAGGAGTGCTAAGGATTTAGCAGTGTATGCTATGATTACCTTGAGTTATTGAAACCTAAGATTTAAAATTGCGTTTCTCGTCAACTAATTCGTGAGTTAAATTTTATTGAGTTTTATTATCTAAAACTGAAGCTGCAAAAATATCTAATACTGCCTCCTCTTGACTAAAATTGCAAGATACCAGGTTCTTCTAGCTGCCATTTTTGACCAGCAGTAAGAGGATATACTCTCGCTGCTTGGATGAGTTGAAAATTTGACCCTGGTTGGTATCCCCGACATTCAAATAATGCTTGTACTGTTTCATAGCTATATTCATTAATCTTAAGATTTTCTTTAGGAACCAAGTACTCATAACTACTCTCTTTAAGAATCCAGAAGTTGCCACGACGCTTTTTTTCCAAAACTACATTTTCATGACTACCAAGGCGACGATTATTAATGCTCTCATCTGTTTCTGATACTTCTGTTGCTTCCTTTAAAAGTGAGTTTGGATTCTGATTGTAGGTGTTTACCCATTGAGGAGTTGATAAAGTCTGCTCCCGATACATAGGTACTGATGAAGCTGGAGTTCTAGTTTTATTTGGACTGGAAAATGAAGGCTGTGTATTTTGTCCGGTTGATTTTACACCACTGCTGCTATATGATGAACTGCGCCAAGATGGAGTCTGAGTAGCTCTGCTACTATCTTCTTCTATTGCTCTTAATCTTGATTGTATTCCATTGATTTCTTGCTGATAGAGGTTTTGATTATTATTCAGAGCATTAACGTGTTCATAAAGTTGGTTAATATCGGCTAAAACATTTTGAGACTGATCCTGGTTTCTTCCGGATGTCTGTAGATTTATATTAGATTGGGGAGAAACTAGATTACCAGATCTCACTCCATCCTCATTAGATCGATTTATCCTTCTATTAGCTTTATTTTTTCTGATGATTTTCTGGTATCTAAGCAAGGCTATTAAGGCTGTGGATAATAGTGTTATCAATACTATTATCCACAGTGCTATAATTCCTGTGTTTTTTAAGACTAACTGTTGGTTATATTTTTTTAGGGTTGAAATTTCTGATTTTAACTGTTGATTCTGATTTGTCAGTTCTGTAACTTGTGATTTTAATTGTTGGTTCTGATTTGTTAGTTCTGTGACTTTTTTTTGTAACTCTTGGTTTGCTTGAGGAGGATTCTGTCCATGAGAAGAATTATCTCCAGCTATATTTTGTTTTGTCTGAGAAGTTTGTTGTTCTGGTTTTGATTCCTCTGCAGTTGAAGCTGTAGTACCTTGCTCAATCGGATCACAACCTCCTAGGACACCAGAAATTGCTAATGTTAATGCTAGTAGTAATTTTATGTATCTAATTTTCCCCATGATGGATTACTTAATTAAAGGATTAAAATTTTAGAATTCCCTTTTCGTTTAAATGCCACGTATTTTCTGTAGACACCTGAGATACTCTAGCTGGTTTGAGTAGTTTAAAATCTCTGGAACCTTCTGGTTGATATTTCTGACAAATAAATAATGCTTCAAGAGTTTTGTAGTTAAATTCGTTGATTTTGAAAGTTTGATTAGGAACTAGGTAGTCAAACCCCCCTATATTTAATATCCAGTAATTACCACGATTTCGTTTTCCCAACACTATTTCTTGGCCAGTACTCCGGCGTTGACTAATACTATCTTCTGTTTCTGAAACCTCTTGAGCCAAGTGTAAAAATAAAGCTGGATTATTGTTGTAATTAGTTACCAATTGCTTTTCTTGGTCACTGAGAACTAGTTCAGAAGCTTCTTGTGCTGATTGATGTTCTGAGCTTGGTTTTCTATCTGGTGATCTTGGTTTTCTATCTGGATTGCTCTGATAGTTCCGCTCCCAGTTCTGTACATTTTTCTGAAACTCTTGTATAATAGTTTTAAGCATTATCCTATCTTGTTTAAATTGCTCTCTTTCCGATTGAATTTGCTGTCTCTGTTGATTAAATTGAACCATCTGAGCTTTCAGGTTTTTAAACTGCTCATTGATTACCGTAAAGCCAGATAACTTCTCCTCTACAACTAGCAGTCTCTTATTCAACTCCTCTAATTCTGACTGCAGAGGTGATTTATCCTGAGATAATCCTTCTAACTTAGTGTTGAGTTGTTCTATCTGTTGACTAAAATTTTTAAATTGCTCTGTTTGAGAATCAAACTGTGGCAAGTTTTCCGGCGAGGCTTCTTTAGGGATTTTTCCCCACATCTGCCTCACTAGTTCCACGAGTTTGCTTACTTCTTCCCTGCTCAAGTTTAGTGTCAACTCCTCAGCATCTGGGGAAATCTTTAGCAACCAACCGCAGTTTGGACAATCTTCTACTTGCCCTTGGTCGTATTCAGTATCGCAAACTGGACATGCGGGCATCTGCGCTACCAAGCTCCTTAATCTATTGTGATATTTTTTTCTAAGCTAGTGTCTTAGTAGAAGTGGTGATAACCTAAACGCTAGTCATTTTTGTTCAGGTATCAACTACCTACCCATCATCATAGGCGCTTAGAAGCAAGCTTGATCATTTGCCTGCCCATTCTTTAGCTAAGACTCGCAACAGTGCCTTCAGAGCCAGGATAAAGGGAGGTTCTTCACGAATATTCTCTGAATCCCCCTTGATTTTTAGCAAACTGCTAGTTAATTCTCTTTGAGTATCACGCCAGAGTTTGTCCTTAACTCTCGCTTCTATACCTACACCTGGTTGGAACCCCACCATCGGGTTCAAACCATCAATTTCTAACTCTTCTAAAGCAAAGTTGAAATCATCTAGGAAAGTCGATAATTGCTCTAGCTCAGAGATGTGGAAGTTTTGAATATTACCCTTCAAATCCAGGCGACTGCTCCAACTAACAAATTGACCATTAACTTCACAATTCTCACCAGCAATCAAAGGGTCTTTTTCCCTTCTCCCTAGTCCTTGGAGTTTAGTAGCAGTTAATACCAGCCCGCAAGCCACCTCATCTTTTGGTCGAGTACTTAAGCGGGTAACTTCATCAATATCCTCGAAGTCAGAACCCTTACTCAACATCCGACTGAGTAAATAATTTACCTCTGAGTTACGGTCAAATTGACCACCTATCGCCAACCAGTTGAGTATTCGTGAGCCATTCCCTCCAATAAAAACTGGTGTGATCTCATTCTTGTTGTACTTCTCTTCCTCAAATAGGACTCCTAAGATAGTCCCTACATAGTAATAAAGTCCTGCCACGCCCAAAGCTATCAGTCGAACCAATCCCTGAAAGTCTGACTCTTCTTCAATGAAGGCTCTCTTTTCCAGCCACTTATCACCTTCTAAACGCAGCAATACATCCAGCTTGGCACTGAAGTTTTCTTTGGTCAATCCTGTTAAATCACTAACCCCAAACCGGTTTTCCAAAAACCTTGGGTTCAGTTCTAAGAACTGAGATAATAAGTGCCGTCCAGCTAACTGTACCGAACATTGATGAACCAGTTTATTGTTTTCCCAAATCGAAATATCTGAGGTACCTCCCCCCATGTCAATACAAGTGCTATTGACTAAGTTATGTCCCTCTTGGTCAGCAAAATATTGGGCAACTGCTAAACTCTCTGTACGGAAGTATTCTTGCTGATCTATTTCTGGGCATATATGTCTAATTCCTGTTTTAGCTTGCAAATCCCTAGTTAAATTCCGCCAAGTCTGAGCGTACCTAGTTTGGTCTCCCCTTGAGAAAGCGGAAGGATAAGATAAAGACCACTGAATTTGACCAACACCTTTTTGTGCTGCTAAAGCAGTGATGTGTAAAGCCAAGTGCTTTAGGAACATACGATTGGGGACAAAATTCTTCCACTTGAGGTCAGTTTCCATCCAATCTTCATCAGGTTGGAACCGATTGCGGTCAGGAACATAGATACGACCATCATATATGGGACGTTCCTTACCTGTACCACTATAATCACTAGTGTTTGACCTTCCTCTAGTAGTCAGCACGCTGGAGAGGGGTAAGGGCTTTTCAGGAGGTATAAAGCTTTCTGGTATAAAGTATTCATAAAGTACTCGAATACGGGTCTCCTGTGGCACCTCTGTTACTTTGAGATGCAAATTGTCTAGAGGCAGAGGTTCAACTTTACCTTTGCGGTTGACGTAAATGTTGGTAAAAGAAGTACCAAAATCTACCCCTACTGTCCAAGAACCTGTAGTTACAATCTTTTCTGGTTTTCTGAGCAAAATCAAACCGAGAGAACTTCTATCTCGGTTTTGGCAGTCAATGAAATCGGGAAATTCTTCTAGGCGAGTAATCTGGTAAGTAGCATCTCGGTCTTGGAAAATGTAGGGTTCTTTAGCAGTAGGCAAACTTACTTGGAAAGTCTGCTCTCCATACTCTCCGTCATAATAGAAAGCATAGTATTCTTGCCAGTCTTTTTTTAAGAAGTGGGGCCATACTTCTAAAACTGGCACCTCCGGTAAAGAATTCTCTTCTTTAAGGGGGTAATCTCGATAGATACGATAATTCTGAAGTTGTTGGTGTTCCTTGTTGACACCAGAAAGGGGCAAGTCGAGAGCCACTCGCACTACTGGACCATCTCCTCCATTGATTGAGGTAATTTGTATACGGCGAATTAACTCTTCTGGTGTGAAATAATCTAACAAAAGTGGGTCTAGAGGCAGTAGAGGTGTGATACCCCGTCCTTTGAAGACCATAGCCTGAGTCTCACTAGGCAGGAAAGCTCCAGGCAAAGCATCTTTGATGTCTATGAAGGTGAATTTTGGTAGAAATAAGTCCTTTGACTCAATCCATCTGATGTTATCCCAGATAATTTTCCCTGTCTTTAAATCATTTACATTTAAAGATGCTAGGGTTTGGTCTCCATAGACCCAGATGTTTTGAGGTGATTCATCCCATGCCTTAGCAATCTCTGGATCAATAATTAGTAAATCTGGAATTTTCCCCTTTTCTGGACTGGGAATTAAACGAATACTGCTAGATTTCGGTTCAGCTTTAACCGGTTGGTTGATTGCTCTAAGTACTCCTCGGTTAATAGGGATGCCAAAAAACTGGGGATTATCACTCAGACTTAGACGTTGTTCTCGATGAACTCCTAAACTATTTAGGAACTGATCTAACAACCCCCCAATTACTTCAATTGCCTTGGGTTGACCTTGATGCTTATTTAAATCTCCTCGCAAATGTTCTAGCCAGCGCCACAGGAGAGCTTTTTCACTGCTATTGAGATAATAATGGGGAGAATTTAACCGACGTTCCTTACTATTCCACCAAGGCAGGTTCCGCCATTTTCCTTCCTCTGAGGGACAAATTAAGGTACTTGGGGAAGTAATTCCCACTGGCTTTTCATCCCACAAAAAGACGTAAACATCTTGCCAAGGATTCTTCCCTTCGAGAGTGTAGAGAACATTGACAGGATCGGGTAAAAGGTCGTATAAAGCACGGGCAAAGGGGTATCGATGGCTTAATTCAAATAAATCTAGTAATTGGACGCTCAAAGGAAATCGCCTTACCTCTGCTAGGGCGATTGCTGCTAACATTCCCTGCCACTGCTCAATCAATTCAGAACGGATTGGATAATACTGATTATATAAAGCCATCTCCATCGACAGGGGACGTGCCCACATCGTTGGCACAGAACTAAGGTCTTTTCTTTGCCCTGAAGACTTGTAATCCAGACTAGAAGCGACATCTTGGAAAGCTTTAGGGCTTTGCTCAACCCATTTTCCCACTTCATCAGAGGGTCTAACATCACTATCTGGCTTTAATTTTGGTAGTACTAAATCGCTCATTAGTTCACCGTTGAATTGAAGAAGTTCAGGAGATAGAAGACGGAAGTCAGGATTTAGAATTAAGAGGTGATCGTTACTTCAGAGGAAAAGGTACTCTTTTTTTCCCTATTCCTCACTTGAGTTTGCAACTGAGATACACAGCCTTAGCTAATCCTACTGTTCCTTGATTAGGGGGTGTTATGTACTTGGGATTTAACCGTTCCTTAAGCATTCTCGGACGATCCTCTGATTTCTTACTTCTGTCGCGGTTATCATTCACCAATAGAGTTGAAAGGTCTTCTCCCTTAAGCTTTCCGTCTAGATTAGCAAAAGCATTAGTTCTAAATAGTTCGATTGTATCACCCTCACATTGATGAATAGCCCGGAGCCAGCGTAGATAATCTCGACACCAGTTGCTAATTACTCTAATTCCATCCTGTTGCTCTGAGTCGTTAAAATCAGGCAGGCTATTGCCCCGAGAATTATAGAACTTCGTTAACCAGGGAGCGAGTCTTCCGAAGCGATTAACTCCCATATCCTTTGCTGCTTCTAGTTCTGGTACAATCTCCGCTAGCCAAGCATAAGCAAATCTAGTGGCATTTACCAGTGCTTGCTGAACTTGCTCCTTATCTGGGAGGTCGTTCCAGGTTAATCTCCCTATCTTCTCACGGCTAATTAAAACCACTCTCCCTTTGTCTGGAGGTGTTGTCAATACAAACTGCCGTGCTGCCAATCCTGCGTATAATTCAATGAAGTGTGGCTGATTACGTTGAGTATTTTTGCCTACACTAAACTCGACTCGCGATAAATTCCGATTCCCTAGCAAATAAACTGTGTCAAAAGTTTCCTGAGCTTGGGTTACATAGTAACGTAAAGCGGCTTCAGTGTTGAGTAAAAAGTTTTCTGAGCGCGCATACACTCCTTCAGGGTCTGTCCCTGGTGTTGGCGAAAAGCCAAAATAGGGTAGTAGAAATAAGCAACCAATCTTGACGCGATCGCGCAAGTTCAATTTCTTTAATTTATTAGCAATTAAACGACCGATAGTAGGTAATCCCGCTGCTCCTGTTCCCCCAAAAATTGAGCCACACAGGAACACTTTAGGAGAAGAACCACCACTTACATCTCCTTGAATTTGTTGCAGTAAACTTCCCCAGGGTTCTTGGTCTAATTGTTCCAAATCTACTTTACTCATCACTGCTGCACCCAAGGAGGGTCTGCCACGAAATCCAACGTCTAAGTTGACTTCCCGTTCATCATTAGTGTAGAGAACATCGAATAAATTAGCTAATTTTGGCTCATTTTGTCTGAGAGTATTGTAGTTAAAAAAGGCTTTCAGGTCTTTATGCAAATTATCTGAACCAAATGGCGACCACAAATCGAATGATTCAATCTTCGTTTTCATCCAAGCAGATTGCTGTGTGTCTCCACCTGCCATTAAATCATTGCACTTTTTATAGATACTCAGACTGCTTCTGGCCTGTTCCAGATTGCCATTAGTTTCATCTGCATCTACAAATAAGGGCTTAATTGACTCTACTGACTCTTCACTAAATAGACCCACGGCGGTTAGTTGAATTACTGCTTCAATGCATTTAGCACCAGAACCACCAATACCTATGATATAGACTGCCATTGTTGATTAAAAATTGACAACTAACTTTTACGTTGAAATAAGTTACCCTACTTTAATTATTCTCGGGTGAACGAAATTTTGCGTGGGATTTTAATTCTCCGCGTCACCGCGTCACCGTGTCACCGCGTCTTTAATTCCCCACGCCTTTTTTCGCTCACCCATTATTCTCTATCCCTCTCTATCAAGTTACGTATAAAAAATGATCCTGGGGGAATGTACATAAAAGTTCCTGGTGTACTGGTTGCTGTAGTCAGCCAAAACAGCAGGAGGACATCAAATAAAAATAAAATCGTCAAGGGTAGATTTGCACTATCACTCGTATTAAAAAAACCGATAGCAAGCCCAATACTCAGAATAGGCAACAGTCCTATTAACCACCAGAACAACGACCATCTAGAAACCTCATTTCCCCTATTATCTCTAGCTTTGACTGTCATCACACACCATAATATAGTTGAGAATACCGAGATTATAAAAACTAGTACAGCTCCCGGCATGTAATCAGTCCCTAGCCAACCACTAATATTGTCGACATCAAGAGGTATCAATCCACTGTCAAAAAGAAAACTCTGACCTACAAACATAATTAATACCCCTATGAAGCTAAGAATAATTATGCGAATAATTTCTACAGCTTTCATTTTGATCCCTATATATTTGACAAATAATTAATTGACAATTATTCCTCAATAACTACAGTTTTTCTTAGGTTATTTCTGAACACCAAGTCTAAATATAAATGACCAAGGCTTTATTATTATGGTATTTTACTTTTACCCAATAAAGCATTTCTAGAATAACCTAGGTAGACTTAACTTTCTTCCTTGTCAATACTTAATCTAACAGTTCTAATATAGCAATCTTATTTGATTAACTAACACCAAGCTTCTATACCCCTGTAGTAGTGAGATTTCAGCTCTCTTGGTGTTTATACCTCCTTTAGGATTGCTATACTCATGAGGTACAATAATTTCTCGTTTTAGTCTACAGTCATGAGTGTGAAATTTAAGGTGTACCTCACAACTGCGAGAAAGGCTTTAGTTCCCTAAAGCCAAAGAAAAATAAATTTGTAGTTCCTCAATTGATCATTGCTATAGATGTACGATTGACATATATCCATAATTCTAGATTATAGATTTTTTGGAGTCAAAGTTACACATTTCTTAACAAGAATCTCCTTGAGCATCGATGATAGTTTTTTATCGAAATTAATATGGGTCAAATACCCCACCGTCACTTGCGGTGTATAAAATTGGTTGGTGTCAAATCCCCATCCTTTGAAAGTCCCCGCGTCTGGAGCGTCTGGAGCGTCTTTAACTGCTCGATTGCTGGAGACTTACATTACTCCCTACTTTCCTATTCCTACTTCCTATTTTCAAGTCAAAGTATGATTCGAGTAAAACGGCTATTATTAGTGAGTGTCATATCTCTATTTCTAGGTGGATGTATACCAATAGTCACAGACAGTCCACAAGATACAGATAGTGTACAAGATACAGATACTCCACAAGATAATAAATATATAAACTGTACTCTACCTGAGACTAACAACCAAATCAGCAAATCAGACACTACTAATATAGCTATCCATATAGATGGCTCCGGCTCT
Source organism: Symploca sp. SIO2E9 (assembly GCA_010692645.1). Classification (GTDB taxonomy): domain Bacteria; phylum Cyanobacteriota; class Cyanobacteriia; order Cyanobacteriales; family Coleofasciculaceae; genus SIO3C6. Next base: position 32,539 of record JAAHGS010000032.1, on the reverse strand, counting down.
ATGCTAGGTTATGTCAGCAGTAAGATAAGTCGCTACATCCAAACACTGGATTTGCTCGATAGGACATTGTCACTAGGTGGTTCCCAGAATCTCGAATATTACCGTGTTGGAAGAGGAATTGAAGCACTTACACGCCCAAAATTTCTGAAAGCACAAAAACAAGAATTTTATTCAGGATTAAATCCCCAATTCCCTAATGTTGAAAGTGATATTGCTGCAGCAATTACACCTCCACCAGAAGATAGAGAACAGCTGATAGTAATTGTAACTGACTTGTATCAAAATGAGGCTGATGTTACCAGGATTAACAGAAAAATTCAGGAACATTATCTGAACTCCAGTAAACCAGGATATGCCGCAGGAATTTTAGCAGTCAGAAGTGAGTTTAATGGTAAAGTTTATGTTCAAGAAAGCAGAAATATAGAATTTACTTATAATACTCAAGATAGAGCTTCTGAAGAATTTCGACCATTTTATATAATTTTTATTGGTCCATACAGTAAAATTGTCTCTTACTTTAATGAATTTAATCGTACAGAGTTACTTGAAGAGAGTGAAGAAAATCAATATGAAATTTTTTCTCCTAATCAAATAGTCAATAAAATGTTATACATAAACAAACATCAAGGAAGGTTACCAGAAAAGGGTATAAAATCACGAAACTCTCTCAACAATGGTAAAGTGCGTGTAGAGCTAAAGTATAATCAACCAATTGAGCTTTTAGAAATAGGAAAAAATATAGATGAGGAACTAGAGATTCAACATAATGTTGATTTTGCTAATTCAAAATATTCCTTGCCATTGGATCCTAATTTTATTGAATACAAAATAAATGCTGAAGTTTATGATAGGTTTTATAAAGACTTTAAAGAAGATGAAAATGCTATAAATGTACTGGAAATAGATAAAAATGAAGCAAATTTTGTGACCAAGATTAAACCAAGGGAATTTACAGAACCAGGAATTTACTATTTTACTGTAGATGTGAGAGCTAAGGGCTTGAAAGAATCAAGTTGGTGGAGAGATTGGAATTGGAATTCAACCAGAGATGAGCTCAAGGATGGATCGAAGACTGATAGATTGTTGAGCTTCTTGCAAGGTCTAAAAAGCATTACTAATAATTTGGTGGCAAAAAATCCACCAGTTATAGGTCGTTTCTGTTACGCTATCCAGAAAAACTAACTACTAATTTCCCTTCTCAGACTTTACCAACTTAGTACCACATATTTTACAAAAAATAGCATCCGTATCATGGAATTGCCAACCACAACCAGGACAAACTATCTCAACCTTATTAGCAGTTTTGACAAGTTGCTTGACCAACTCACCCACTTGCCAGGGAATAAGAACAATCCCCGTTAAAATCATCAATAATGTAATCAAGCGACCTACTTCTGAAGAAGGAGTCATATCCCCAAAACCGACAGTTGTCATCGTTACTATTGAAAAATAGACAGCATCCCAAAAAGTACGAAAAACCTGAGAATTAACTGGATGCTCTACTTGATAAATTAGTCCTGAATGAATAAAAATAATCGCAAATAAAGTAAAAATTATTCGCGTCAAAATTATGCCGTCTTCATGAGTTGCAATACCGAATAAAGTAGGTCTTTCTATAAACCGGATTAACCGCAAAATCCGAAACTCTCGAAGGATAAGAAAAAAACTCGTATTGATTAAACCCAGAAAAAACGGCAGAATAGCCATTAAATCAATCAATGAGTAGAGACTGAAAAAAAACCTAATTTTTTGTTTGGCACACCAGAAGCGTAGTAAATACTCAACAGCAAAGATTACCAAAATAGAAAAATCTAAGATATCCAGTTGAAAGCGAACAGAAGCTGGAAGAGGATAAGTTTGTGCAACAAAGATAGCTGAAGACAGTAAAACCAACCCTGCAATCATCAGCTTAAGCGCTCTACCGAAGGGCGTTTCAATATCTTCTAAGAAAAATTCAACCTTTTCTCGCAGTAATATATGGCTCATGGCTCATGGTACGCGCTACGCGCATGCTGCGCAAACATGGTTCATAGCTCATAGTTCATGGTTCAATGAAGAAATTCCTATCAGCTAAGGTGTAAAAACCAATGAACCATGAGCAATCAACAATCAACAATGAACTATTCAACCATCAATAGCCTTAAGTAACCAGTTTGCCAGAAAAATCCTGACTTGTTCTAGCAGCCTTTCGAGGGTTTTAAGTTGCTCAGTTGCCCCGGCGAGATTTTTTTCTCGCGCTTGTTTTTCCAGCCTTGCGGCGATATCGGGAATCAATAATACTCCGATATTGGCACTAGAACCCTTAATTCGGTGAGCTTGCTGCTCAAGTTTAACGAAATCCTGAGCCTGTAGAGCCTGAGATATGCCTTCAAGCCCCACTTGAGCGTTATCAATGAAAGCTTGCAACAGCTGCTGTTGAAATTCCACTTTGCCGCGAGAGATATCGTCTAGACGTTTCCAATCCAGCAGTGTATCATCTGTGTTGGCAACTTTTACTTCAGAGTTTGTTACAACTTGTGACTGGCTGGCAACTGCCTCAGATTGGGCAATCTTGCTAAGCCAGCGCTGGATCATTGCCTCTAAGGTTTCAAGTTCAACGGGTTTAGTGAGGTAATCATCCATCCCTGCTGCTAAACATTTGCTACGATCAGCAGGTAGAGCATTGGCTGTAAGGGCAATGACCACAGTATGACGCTGTGAACCTTCGAGACGTCTGAGCTCTTTAGTTGCCTCATAGCCATCTAGGACTGGCATCTGACAATCCATCAAGACAAGATCATAGTGTTGCTTGGCTAGTTGAGTCAGTGCAACCTTACCATTGCCAACACAATCTGCTTGCAGCCCAAGCATTTGCAACTGATTCTGAATTACAATTTGATTTACCTGATGATCCTCTGCCAGCAAAATTTTAGGGGGTAGCTTATTTAGTTTTGATTCTTTGATATTCTTGGCTTCTGAGTTGACTAAGGCATTAGAACCGATAGCTTGTTTAGAAGTAAGAGCCTTAACCAAAGTTTCGTGCAGTCGCGAAGCCCTCACAGGTTTAATAATGTAGCCAGAAACTTCAGGAGAATTCAATTGTTGCACTTGCTGAAGCTGATGCATCGTAGTCATAACCAGCAGCTTGATGCCAGCTAGAGCAGGATCACAGCTAATTCTGGGTACAAGTGGCTCTCCCTGGGAATCTGGCAACTGCCAGTCAATAATTGCCAAATTATAGGGTTCTCCTTGAGCCGCTTTTGATCGTAAAATTTTGAGAGTAGCACTGCCATCTGTAGCTTCATCAATTTGTACTCCCCAAGTTTCAACTAGTAAGCGCACAGCTTGGCGAGTCCTAGCTTGTTGAGAAGCAACTAGCAATTTGAGTTGGCTTGCTGCTACTGGGAGGCTTCTAGTTATAGGCACCGCTTGGGTGCCAAATGATGCTGTAAACCAGAAATTAGAACCCTGACCTAAGGCACTCTCAACACCAATATTACCTCCCATCAACTCTACCAGTTGCTTGCAAATGGTCAGTCCTAAACCAGTACCGCCGTATTCCCTTGTGGTTGAGGCATCGACTTGGGAAAAGGATTGAAATAACTTGCTTTGATCACAAGGGCTGATGCCAATGCCTGTATCTCTAACTTCAAATTGAATGGTAATTAGCGATTGAGAAGTAGGTGAGGGAGTATTAGTGTAGCAGGAAGTTTGCGCAGGAGGGCATTTGCCAAGCATAACTTGATGGTATAGCTCAGTTGGTGAGTGAGAGTTAATTATGCCTTTGCCCACTGAAGTTGAAACTTTTTCCCCTTTTTCCTCTCTCCCATTGATGAAGCGCTCCCCAAAGGAATAAGGAGAGCAGCAGAGCGGTTCTAATTCTCTCCCCAGTGTCTGGGGTTGACAACTAACTGATGCTCTCACTACAATTTCACCAGCATCAGTAAATTTGACAGCATTGCCCAGCAAATTCAGGAGAATCTGACGCAGACGTCCAGGATCTCCCTGCAACTGTCTAGGAACACTGCTATCGAGCAGAATTGCTAACTCTAAACCTTTCGCCTCTGCCTCTGTTGCTAAAATATCTAAAACGGAATCAATGCAGCTATCTAAGTCAAAATCAATCTGCTCTAGCTGCATTTCGCCAGCTTCTAACTTAGAGAAGTCAAGAATATCGTTAATCACATTCAGCAAGTGTTGAGCACTGCTGCGGATGGTGCGAGCATATTCCAACTGTTGAGGCTGGAGGGCTGACTGTAATAGCAACCCAGCCATACCCAAGATGCCATTCATGGGAGTACGAATTTCATGGCTCATGTTGGCAAGAAATTCCGACTTCAGCCGCGCCGCTTCTAAAGCTGTTTCCCGTGCCTCCACTAACTGGTTAATTTCGTCAGAGGCAATCACAATACCGCCGACTTCCCTTTCAGGGGTATACCAGGGGTGAATTGCCCAACGCAAGTAGACTTTGGTGCCATCAGCATGTCCCCAAATGTCTTCGCTGGCTGAGAGGATTTCCCCTTGCAAGCCTTTGTGATAATTTTCTTTCCAGCGCTCTGGAATGTCTGGAAATATTTCGTAGTGGCTGCGACCAATAATAGATGTACTATCTAAGCCATAAACCTCTATCCATTTCTGGGAGTGTGCTAGATAGCACATTTGAGTGTCAAACATCGCCATTGCCACTGGCGCACAGGTAATGATTTGCCGCAATTGCTGGCGTTCCCGGCGAAGTGCTTGTTCAGCTAACCAACGATCCCTAACTTCGACAACTAAATCATCATTGGCTTGCTTTAACTGTGCTGTGCGCTCTTCAACTTGTGCTGCTAAATCTTCCTGAGCTTTTTTGAGAGCTTGTTGAGCTAAGTCTAACTGGTGATTAGCGGCTTCGAGCTGAGCAGAATTGCTCAGTGCCAGTACTTGAGGAATTAAGTTTACTGAAGCTACAACTGTACAAAGGGAGACAGCGGCAGTAATTACTTTTGTCAATCCAGACAAAAAATAATGGGGTTGCCATGAACTCCATACTGTCAAAATGTGGGTTGTTCCATTGGCAAAGAAAAAGGTAATAAATAACCCGAAGATCCAGTTGAAGGCAATGTCGTCTCGCTTGCGGACAACATAAATCAGTGTTATGGGAATTAGATAGTAAGCGAGTGCAATTAGAGCATCTGATGCTACCTGTAGCCAGATCAATTCTAGCTGCGGGAGGTAAACATCTCTATGAGGAATAAGCAATCCTAAAAGCCAGTTAGCCAAAGCTGTCAAAATCCCAACTCTTTTTGAGCGTTATCCTATATTTGGTGAACTTTTACTAATAACCTGACGGTAAGGTTCCTACACACTAGACTTCTTGATTGACGCTCAAGCATCACTGCCGAAGGCAATCGAGTCGATAAAAAGGGAAGAAAAACCCTTTTACCTTTAAGATGCAAACCTTTTACCCAACTCTTGCCAAAAATTCTTTGGTAAGAGGTCTAATGAACACTATAAAGTGAAACCATCTATAATGTTTCCTTACCATCATGGTTGTCAATCGTTAGCTGAGAACACCATTTATTAATCGATAGTTGATGCCCACTGACCGGAAGCTATGGACAAATCTTAATCTCAGTTAGCTTCACTAACATAAACAGTTAAACTGTCTATTTTTTATTAAAAACTAGATCGACACGCCCCAGATTATGATATCCTTTGCCTGTTAAAAACATTACACCAAGATTATCTGTACAGGCTACCCTATTTTAGCTAAATGTGGAGTTCTGGGTTAACTATAAGCTGTTACGCATTTAAATCATATATTTATTCGATATTACTTAATGGCTAAAACCCTTGTTCCTTCTGCTTCCTGCCTCCTGCCTCCTACCTTCTGCCTTGCTGTTGTGCATTAAAAATGCACAACAGCTTAGGTTAGCTCATAATCAAATGCCATGACTTTTGCCAATTACCCAGTGACGCCGGAAGAAACGGGCAAGAGCCGACTCTTCTAGAGACAAATATATTGGTCTTCCGTGGGGGCAAGTGCGAGGATTACGGGTAGTTTGCCACTGATCTAAGATAGTTTGCATTTCTGGTAAACTCAGCTCCGTGCCATTGCGAATTGCACTGCGGCAGGCAGTTGCCACTTGAGCCGTTTGCAAATCGCCTCCCAAACTCAGTTCTAACAGAGCCTCTTTACAATCGTCTCTGCTTACTAAAAGTGCGGGAGCGTTTCGTACAGCCCACATTTGCTCACCGAAGGGTTCGACATCCAAGCCTAGGCGTTGCATTTGCTCTAATTGAGCAACACTTAAATGATTGAGAATTACTGGAACCTCTAGAGGCACTAATTGCCAATGATCACATAGTTGCTCGTACAAAATACGCTCGTGGGCAATGTGCTGCTCTATTAACCACATACCAGTAGGATGTTCTGCCAGGATGTACATATTGTGAACTTGAGCAACAGCACGCAGTTCAATAAATCTGGGTTCACTGTTTTGATTAGCGCTTTCCTCTGGCGACGCTGTCGGTTGAATTGAGCGATTAAGATTGTAACCACCCTTGGCTTCCGACACTTTGAGCAACTTTTCCATCCGCTGGGAATGAACAGCTTCAGGGAGATTTTCGGGACTAATACGCAGTGTTTGTTCTATGGCACTGTTGACTTGCTCTTGCCAGTAACTGAGTGAGTGTAAGTAAACTTGAGCCTTAGTAGGATGGCGATTCCAGTTAATTTGGCTGGGGCAAATCTGGAGGTGAAGGAAACAGACGGGATAGCGATCGCGCGGTAAGGTTCTCGCCATGGCTCCAATTATGGTATGCTCTAAATCGGGCGATCGCACTAATCGTCCATTCATTGCCACTCGTACCCAGTCTGCACGTCTTCGATAGCAACGGTCAGGCAGTCCCAATACTAGCTGAAGTTTAGAGCTTGCGGCACCAGCTTTACCTTGCTCCGCCCCCTCCGGTGTAGGTAATTCCAGCGTCAACTGCTGCAAGTCACCATGGCGCACCTGCCTAATAATTTGGGGCATAATCTGTTGTGCAGTCGAGCCAGGGCTGATGGAAAACCAGAGACGCCCATTTTGCTGTACTTGCCAGGTAATATGGGGATGGCAGAGGGCAATTTGCTCAATGGTAGTTTGTACAGCACGTAACTGTTGTGCTGGTGAGGGCAATCCCTGACGACGTACAGGCCAAGCAGCAAATAGATTAGAGACAGTAACAACTGTACCAATCGCCATCGCGGTGGCTTCAATGTGCGTTGCTTTACCCTGTGAATTATATACTACTCGCCAACCCTCAACAGTCCCTGTCAGTCTACTCAAAATCTCCAACTCTGCTACAGTTGCCATACTGTGCAAAGCTTCCCCTCTAAATCCCAAACTAGTAATTTTGTACAGATCATCAACAAGTTTGATTTTGCTAGTGCTGTGGGCATGTGCAGCTTTTTGTAAATCTGTCAAGTTCATACCAGTACCATTATCTGCCACTCTTACCCGCCACTGTTGAGGCCAAAGTGAGACAACTATGCGCATTGCACCGGCATCAAGGGAGTTTTCTACTAACTCTCGCACCACTGCTGCGGTGGAGTCAATTACTTCTCCAGCAGCAATTAAATTTACTACTTCTTTAGATAGGATTTCAATGCCAGAGTTCATAAGTTATAGCAGGAGGCAGAAGGCAGAAGGCAGGAGGCAGGAGGCAGGAGGCAGGAGGCAGAAGGCAGAAGGCAGAAGGCAGAAGGCAGAAGGCAGAAGGCAGAAGGCAGGAGGAACAAGAGTTTAAGAAATTAACTAATATCAAATAAATATATGATTTAAATACGTAACAGCTTAAGTAAGTGGGTATAAATAAACTGAATATAGCGCCATTGAATATCTTATTACTTATTACTTATTACTTATTACTTATTACTTCAAGAATGATTTATTAATAACCTCAAACTCTACACACCGACTTAGCCATAGCGGTTGTTTGTCGTCAATACCAGCAGGAGAAGTAGTTGTCCCAGCAACTTGTAATCGTGTCGGTTCAATACCTTGATTTACAAGGGCATTCTTGACAGTTTTAGCGCGTTCTAGAGCCAATTCCTGATTTTCTTGAGACCTGCCGAGGCGATCGCTATGACCTAATAGTCTAAGATGTTTATTTGGGTACTGTTCCAGAAATGTCTTAAGTTGAATAACTTTCGGTCTTGATGTCGGTTTTAGTTGAGCTGAACCGAGATCAAAGTAAATGCGAGAAACTATTGCATTAGGGCTTAGCGTTTCGGTATTGCTAACCAAATCAACCCCTGGAATCTGTGCAAATGCCTGTGTAATTTTCTGAGCATCCTCAAGCTGAATTATAGTTCCCTGCACCGTAACTTTACCCTCACTGTAATCAGCAGAAATTGCGATGCCATCGATTTGATTGAGTATCTCAGTTACGCGCTTAACTTCGGCTGCTGTCAACTCTGGATCAGGAGGTATTTTAACAGCAATTATCTTATTTTCTAATTTCATATTCGGTTGAACTTCTTGGGCAATCGCCTCAGCCCTTGAGCGCAGATACTCACTGGGCAGGTTGCCAGAAAGCTTGAGAGTTCCTTGTTCTACTCCTACTTGGAGACGATATACAGCTAACTCTGGATCAGATGATAATGCTAAGCTAGTTTCCTTTTCAAGACGGCTATTAACTCTGCTGCGGTATTGATAAATTCCGAAAGAGATAAAAATTGTACTCACCAGGGTGAGAGTTGTTATCATTAAACCAACAGGAAATTTGCGTTTTTTCGGTTCATTCAGGATTTCGCTAATTTTTGTTAAGGATTTTAGAGGCTGGTGTACTTCCTCTGGAATATGTTCAGGATTGCCATCAAATGACTCGATTGCGACACCATATCTTTGCACAAGAGTACCAAGCCTGTTCCTAATCTCCTGAATAAATGACTGCGGTGGTTTTCCCTTCGTTACTACCGCTAGATAACAATAACCTGCCACTTCCAGAGTAATTTGAGAATTACCGTATTCAATTTGATCTAGTTCCGACACTTCTCCAGACTGACTAATCCAATCATTGACAAAACTGCGGATAGCTGTGAGCATACCTGCCACCATCTCTGATTCTAAGCGATGCCCATCATCTGGTTGCACTTCAGCAATCACTAAACCAGAGCCTTTTTGAATTAAAAAAATGCCTTGAACAGCAAAAGGCATTGCCTCCTTAAGGATAAGTTCTGCTTCAGAAACTCCCTGAAGCTGAGCACGGATTTTGCGAGAAACTCCCTCTAGGCTAAGAGTCTGTTCGACTTTCTGGTTAATCGCATCAATGATGTCTGCCATATATTTGGCAATCGTACTGCCAATAATCGGATAAAGGGCATCCACCATCACATCACGTTCCAAGTTAATTTGCTCTTTGATAGCTGTACCCATTTCTGGACCAAGGGCTTTGGCAAATTCTCCGGGATCGCTCTTAACTCGCACAGCAATCGCATCTGGTAGCACAGGGGCTAAAGCGCAACTAATCCCCAACTTATCTTGCTTAGCTTTAGCCTCAATTGCCTCATCGACTATGGGAGCTATCACTTGAGCAAGTTCTTCCTTTGCCTCAGAAATTTTGAGCTGCAACAACTCACTCATTAAAGGTAAAAGTAAACTAATCAACTTATGGCGTTGGTGAAGCTGATCATCAAGATTGTCCAGTTTTTCTCTAAGCTGCACTAGCAATTGGCGAGAATTAAGTAGTTCTGGAGTCAGCAACAGATAACGCAAACTCTCAAGTGCAGCGCCAGAATCATCTTCATCTACTTGTGCCTCATCAGTTGATACAATTGAGTCACTGGTTGAATCTTCTAGTAGTCCATCAAACTTATTTTGAGCAGTGTCAGCTTCTGTTGTCCCCTGCTCTAGAGTTTCCCTACTTTCCTGCTTGGGAGGCTCTGAATTTACTTGCTCAAGTACTAGTTGCTGCTCAGGTGGGATCAGCTGCTGGTTTGGCGCTTCAGGAGGCGTCGCTAAATCCTTAGCCTGATTGCCATCTTGCTCCTGTAGAATTGATAGAGGTCTCTCCTGTTCTGGAAGATGTTCTTGTTGCTCAAATGTAGTTAGCTGGCTTGGAGAATCTTCAACAGCAGTAGGCACTAAATCCTCAGCCAAGACAATCGCCTCTTGGGAATGCGGTTTTGGTTGCTCTACCTCTAACTGAAGCTCATTGAGCTGCTTTGACTCTGTCTCACCGAAAGCTGTAGCACTGACATGATCATCTTGGCACTCCTGGAATGAATCAGAACCAGAGGCTTGACTCTGATTAGTTGAATCTAAATTCGATGGGAGAGATTTTTCGCTTGCTTCCTGATTCGGGGTAGGTACCTGTAAGTCAATTAATAAATCGACTAACGCTTGCAGCTGGGACATGCCAGATGAATTGTCTGGTGGTGAACTCATAATCTGATTGACCCTAACCTACCGACAAGCTTTCACATACAAGAGTGCGGATTAACAATCTTATCTTGTATTTCGATTTTCTCCCATCGTAAAAATTACACTAGCTTTTGATTTTTAATTGGCGACTTCGCTAGCCTCTATCAAAAAGACATCATTCTTTTGTTCATTACCAGCAGCTTTTTGTAACTCAGGAGCCAACTCATTACCTTTGATCCTCAAGCCAAGCTCAAATAAGATTTCTGCTAGGTCGTCTCTAGAGACTTTAGTCCCTTTAAGATTTGAGAATCGCTTTTCGAGTTGTGTAAAGATTTCTTGCTTGAGAGTACGGTTATTCTCTTGCAGCTTGTCTCTGGTTTCTGAGAGGTCCTTTTGAATTGAGGTAGTCTGCTGTTCAACCGTTTGACTTAAAGCATCAATTCTGCTGGAATATTTCTTGTTAAAGTGATCAATTAATTGCCTAATCTCAGCGTTGTCGTTTTGGGTAGTTAGGCTCAGAGATTTGGTTTTAGTATCGAGAGACTCAACAGCTGAGCGCAGTTCAGCTAAACAGGCATTCTGTGTTTGTTCAAGGCGCTCTCGTATATCCTTCTCTAATAAGGAAATGTTAGATTCTATATTATCTAGGCGAGAATTATATTCTCGTAACTGAGGTCCAAAGATAATATCCCGAATCTGGTCAATATTACCCAGTTTTTCTCGCATCTCTTCTTTATTAATGTCAGGCATATCCAACTCTCAAACAAAGTATCAGTTAGGGTTTGCAAGGAAGGCAGTACACTCTTGTGTGAAACTAACGTATAGCAGTGTAGTCCTGAGCGACTCACACAGGTACCCTGTTTTCTAAAGATTGTTACCACTATCATAGTCTTGCCTGAACCGACACACAAACAGGGTTGTTTGTCAACAACATGAGAGATATTGCTTAATATACTGTCGATAAATCCCCAATCCAGAACATTTTTAAGCAAGCAATATATCAAATGCTTTCTTTCAACTAAATACCAAGGCGTTGATAAACCTCGTCCAAGTGCTTCAAATGGTGCCGTGGGTCAAAACAGGCTTCAAGTTCTTCTGAGCTTAGTTGACTAGTCACACGGCTATCTTTAGCAATCAAATCCTGAAAATTGCCATTTGCTTGATTCCAGGCTTGGTGAGCGCAAGACTGCACTATGCCGTAAGCATCTTCACGGCTCATTCCCTTTTCAACTAAGGCTAAGAGTACCCTTTGGCTAAAGACAACTCCACCATAAACATTCATATTGCGCTTCATATTTTCTGGGTAAACCAGAAGTTTTTTAACTAAATCAGAGATTTCCACCAGCATGAAGTGAGTCAAGATGCAGACATCCGGTAGAATCACCCGCTCCACAGAAGAGTGAGAGATATCCCGCTCGTGCCAGAGGGCAACATTTTCCAAAGCAGCAATGGCATGACTTCGCAGAATTCGCGCTATTCCAGTTAGTCTCTCAGAACGAATGGGGTTGCGCTTATGAGGCATTGCCGAGGAGCCTTTCTGTCCTTTGGCAAAGAATTCTTCGACTTCTAGGAGGTCAGTTTTTTGCAAATTGCGAATTTCCAGCGCAAAGCGTTCAATTGAGGCACCCAGAAGAGCCAATTTTTGGACGTAGTTAGCATGGCGATCGCGTGAGATGATCTGTGTTGAGGCATTGTCAGGTTGGAGTCCTAGTTTCTGAGCAGCAATTGCCTCTACTCGCGGGTCAATGTTAGCGTAGGTTCCCACAGCACCAGAAATCTTACCGACTGCAATCTCGCTGCGCAAATGCACTAAGCGATCCCGGTTACGACACACTTCTGCTAACCAACCGGCAAGCTTAAAGCCAAAAGTGATCGGTTCAGCATGAATCCCATGGGAACGACCAATCATCACCGTGTGGCGGTGTTGTTGTGCCTGGTAACGAATTGCTTGACACAATTGTTCCAAGCGTTCGAGGATAATATCCAAACTGGCAACTAGTTGTAGTGCCAAGGCAGTATCCAAGACATCAGAGCTAGTTAAACCCAAATGGATGTAGCGACCCGCATCCCCCACATACTCATTAACATTAGTGAGAAAGGCAATCATATCATGGCGGACTTGGGTCTCAATTTCTAGCACGCGCTTGGGGTCAAAATTAGCCTTAGCTTTAATTTCCTCAACTGCCGCCTCGGGAATTGCCCCTAATTCGGCTTGTGCTTCACAAACTGCTAGTTCAACCTGAAGCCAAGTTTTGAACTTGTAGGTATCTGTCCATAATTCGCCCATTTCGGGCAGGGTGTAACGCTCAATCAATGCCTGTATCGCCGAATACAACGGTCATATTGTACCTCTGACCAAAAATAATGGGTCTGGTGCCTCCACCTTCTAGGGGGACTTTTCTTCTTGCGAAGTCTTGATAAAAGGTTTAGCAAGAATCTTCTTCCGATTCCTTTATCAAAACGTAGGGTTGCACGATGAGAGCCTGGAACCGCTTTGTCTGGTTACTATTCCAATCTGCTAGTTGTTGAGGGAAAGGCTTGTGAACTAGTTGTTCACTAATCCAATGCTGTACTGAGAGTACATCATCACCAGCAATGGCGACTCCGACATCTAGCAAATCAAGACCCTCCTTGACTACCACCACAACATCGCGTTTGGCATGAGGAACTAACCATTCCCATGCCGCCTCATCGAGTTCTTCTGCTAGTTGTGTTCTTAAATCCTGCATCTTTGCCCAATTGCTTTTCAATTAAGATTCATCTTACAGAAAATGGATGGTTGATGGTTGATTGCAATCAACCATCAACCACAAAACCCTTTCTCTGGAGTAGAGAAAGGTGTTATTCAACGTCCTAAATCATGTAGGGCATGAATTGCCTCTACACAATGCTGAGTTACTGCTTGTAGTTCTTCTCGCTTGGTGGAAGTTGGGGGATCAATCAGCTGACCAATCCGTAAAGTCACTGGAACTGATTTCGGTAGGGCAGAATCTTGATTGATCACTGCCTGAGTACCCCACACACTAACCGGCACCAGAGGTGCTTGTGCTTTGGCAGCAATCAAGGCTGCACCCAATTTGGGTTCGACAATGCGGGCATCTGGTGTCCTTGTTCCTGACAAGAATATCCCCACCGCCCATCCTTGATCAAGATAACTGAGAGCTGAGCGAATTGCACTTCTGTCTGCTGCTCCCCGCTTCACTGGGTAAGCACCATACAAATCAATTATTTGCTTGAGCACTGGCACTTGAAATAATTCCTCTTTTGCCATGAAAGCTACTGGGCGCTGCATGCAAATGGCGACAATTGGGGGGTCAAAGTCACTAGCATGGTTACTTGCCACTATCAATGGTCCTGTCTTTGGTACATTTTCGGTACCATAAAGGTTACCCCGAAGATAGAAGCGAAATACTGGAACGACTACTGACCACTTTAAGGCACGGTAGAGCTGTAGGCTAATAAATGGTTCGCGGTTTCTAGTCACAAAAAACTTTTTAATGCTTATGAGTCATGAGTTTTAGACTAACTTGAAAACGCGAAATTGCAGTTCATACGCAAGCTTCTTCTCTCAAAAAATCTTTCGTTCAAGACAACAACTCACTGAACCTGGCGATATTTTTCAAACTTATCTCAGGACACATTCGTTTGATTAAACCAGTAAGGACTTTACCAGGACCAATTTCAACAACTTGCTCTATGCCTTGATCTTGCAATTGCATTGAGGTTTCTCGCCATCGCACTGCACCCGTCATTTGGCGCTGGAGACGATCTTTCAACAGAGCAGCTTCAACAGTTGGCAGAGGTTCTACATTAGAGAGTATTGGCCATTTAGCATTGGCAAAAGTTACAGACTCTAAAACTTCCTGAAATTGTTCAGCTGCTGGAGCGATTAAGGGGGAGTGAAAGGCCCCTGAGACTTTAATTGTAACACTACGCTTTGCCTTAATTTGAGCAACCACTTCCTCCACTGCTTCTGGCTTACCGGAAATTACCACTTGAGCAGGACTGTTATCATTAGCGAGTACCACATTAGGTGTCTGCTCAATTAGTTGTTCTAACCGTTGGCGGTCAAACTTCATTAGCGCCACCATCATGCCGTCAGAAGCACTATCCATAATTTGGGCGCGACGCTTGACTAGGCGCAAACCTGCATCAAAGTCAAATACCCCAGCAGCATATAGGGCAACATATTCTCCCAAGCTGTGACCAGCTAACAGATTAGGGGTTTGGCTTTGTTCAATTAACACATCGACTAGGATACTCTCAACTACATACAAACAAGGTTGTGTGTAAAGAGTCCGGTTTAACTGGTCTGGTTCACCTCGACAAACATCGATCACAGACCAGCCTAAAATCTCCTGAGCTTGTTCAAACTTATCCTTTGCAGATGGTAACTCTAATAAGTCTACTCCCATTCCTGGTTCCTGAGAACCCTGTCCTGGGAATACCCACGCGGTTTTTGTCATTTATTTGATTATTTTTTAGTGTCACGAGATACATTATCTGTTATTGGTGTCCGTTGAGGAATTTTACCCTTAAGCTAGTGGGCATTTAAACGTTATATTTTCTAGTTGCATAAGAATTCTTCAAAGCATTTCCCCATCTCCCCATCCCCCTATCTCCGTGTCTCCGCGTCTCCCTCTCTCCCCATCTCCCGTTGCCTTCATTCGGGTAAGGTTAATGTCCCCAGAGTGATATCAACACCAGTTGGTTTAGCAATAGCGCCATCGGCTACTCCATCACCATCATCATCTATCTGAGTATTAGGGACAAAAAAACTACATTGTACATTTGCCTCACTTAGTCCATTTACTTGAGGAATTACTAGCGTTAATTCCCCTGCTTCTATTGCACATTCAACCTCATATTGTCTAATTTCTTCTGGATATTGATTACGCAATTTAATCAGAGCATTTTTACACTGATCAGAGTTCAAACAATTCCACTTACTAGCAAAAGTTGCCTCATCTCCTGGGAAAGGCAATAGACCTAAATAAGTTCCATAAATTGTGCCACTAGAATCTTGATCTTCCCAACAGATTAAGGTAACTACTTTAGAGTCATTCCGATTCCAAACTTTTAAACCTAAGGTTTTACCGCTTTGGCACTCAGCTGTATATTGACTAATTTGTTCACTCCAATTAATTTTTAATTGGGCTAGTAGTTGTTCACAATTTAACTTTCCACAATTGCCACTCACTGTTAGTTCTCCAGCTAGAGTATGCCCATAAATACAGCTGATTAAAACAGGAGCAGCGAAAGTTACTAAACTAAGTAAATTAAAATGCTTGAATCTCATTAAGCTTTACCCTTTAGAGGCTTTGTGTAAATCCTAACTTATTGCTTATTACTTATTACTTATTACTTAAAGCCAAACTATTTGCAGCATTCTTTACAATTAATTGAATTTTAAGCTGAGCCTACCAGAGACCGTTGGGACTGGCTTTGAACTAGACGTTTGCCTTTTAAAAGCATTGGTATACCGTTAGCAGGGGCGAGGGTGACACCGCGACGGGCTGGTTGGACTGGTTTGTCATCGACAAGTGCTAATTGATAACGAGATAAAATTGTAGCTAGTACTAGCTTTATTTCCAAGATTGCCAAGGCATAGCCAATACTGAGTCGGTTGCCACCACCAAAGGGCAAATACTCGTAAGCAGAATATTGACGTTCGATAAATCGCTCTGGTTTGAACTGATAAGGTTCCTGATAAAGTTCTTCTCGATGATGAGTCAGATAAATACAGGGAAACAGGATTGTATTGGTATCATACTGGCGACCCATAATCTCGATTGGAGATTTAGTGATGCGAGGGGAAGTAACGGGAACAACTGGGTAAATTCGCAGGGTTTCTTGGCAAATTGCACTCAAGTAAGGCAGTTTAGAGATCGCCATTGGGTGTGGTTTATTCGGTAAACTGTCGAGTTCAAGTAGCAGTTTTTCCTTTACATCTGGAAGTTGGTGAATCCAGTATAATGCCCAAGATAAGGCAGTTGCATTACTCTCATGACCTGCAACCAATAGACTCATTAACTGGTCTTTTAATTCCTCATCTGTCATTGGCTCTCCATTTTCATCTCGAGCACAGAGCATGAGAGTGAGAATATCGTTGCCATCATATTTGGCTTGTTCTCGCCGTTGCTCAATCTCTGCCTGGAGGAGTTCGTGAATTTTTTGCTTACGACGTAACATTTTTCCCCAAGGACTCCAAGGCCCTAAATCTTTCTGTAGGAACTTGAAGAACAGCATACTAGAGCGTAACGGGGAGCCAGTCATATCCAGTATTGCCGACAGTTGTGGTTTCAGTTGCTGATAACGTTCTCCCTCTCGCAAACCAAAAACAGCTCCCATAATTACTCTAAGAGTAATCTCTTGCATCGCATTACGGGCGACAAAAGGTTTGCCTACTACCCACTGACTTGCTACCTCCTCGGTAAGTTCGCAAATTAATTGGCTATAAGAATACATTCTTTCCCCTTGACATCCTCCCATCGCGGGACGCGAGGGATTCCTAAGACTCACGATTAGGTTTTTCTGCTTCAACCGTACATATCTAGACACAATCTTCAAACTATGCCCCCGACATCGATACGTCCACAGACATTCGACTCCACTAAAAGTCCCGATTCCGCAAGCCCTGCGGTACGGTTATGTATCGAAAAAATCTATTCACTTTGCGTCTTTGAGGGGTTGACTTTCCATTGCCCTGTCAGCTTATCCCAGTCTGCCAACTTTTCTGCGCCGTCGCCAAAAATTGCGAACTTCGATCTGTTAGGCTGTCTGTCCCCGTTGTCTGGGTGGGTCAACGACCAAAAGTATCTTACCACAAACTTAATTGGAGGCGCGGCATTCGGCGAGTGCGCGTCGCCTGGGGTTTCCCCAGGCGTTTATGTCGCACGTCTCGTCGCGTGTTTCGAGAGTCTCCTGCCGCGAAGACAGATGAAAGGGAGGTAAGAGGAGTTTGCGTTGCTGTCTGTGGCGATTGCCATCGAGTGTCATCAGGGAGTTATCTCCCACTAACGGTTGTATGATAGCGTTACCTCGACCAGAGTCAAACTGACTAGGAGCAGCGGTAAATATTGCCTGAATTGCTTGGGGATGGCTCAAGAAGACAAAAGGTTCAAGACCACTCAAACGTATAGTAAAAGTGTCACCATACCTTTGACGGCATTGATCTAAATAGCCAAAGGGATTAGCAATCCACTGGATTAGTTGCCACCACCGAGGTAGCTGTGGACCATCAGGTAATGTACTCATGAGTGTTTTTCCTCTAGTTATACTTTTTAATCTAATCAATAAGAAATTTCACTGCTGTTAAAACCCCTATTCACCCCTACATGCAATCAGCATTAAGCTTCTGACTTGTAGGATTGATTTAATACTCTGGAATGATTAGAAGAGGTTTTTGAGACTATGACAGTTGCTACTGGAGTTCCGACTTTTTGTCAAGGAATTCAATATTTTGGTAAGACTCTGCCTGGTTTTGATAAGTATGCTCAAGAACCAGCAATTGTAAAAGGACAAAAAGCGTGCGCTTCTCCTACAGATCCAGCTGCTGTCTTCCAAACTTTACTTGCTGCTGATGCTTTACGTTACCTAACCCTGCAAGTGACAGCTAGCAAGGCTTCTGGACATCCAGGAGGATTTGCCAGTATTGCTGAAGGTATTGCTTCTTTAGTGATGCTGGGCTACAAGAACATAATCACGGAAGTGGGACACCATGCCCCTGGATTCTACAGCAATATGTTTCTTGACCGTTCCTTAGAGGATATGGGAATTGAGACTGTAGAGCAAATGCGGGAACGTTTCCGGGAAATGCACGGACTTTTAGGACACCTTTCTGGTCAAATTCCTGGGCTCCTTAACCCTGCTGGACCTTTGGGACAAGGGCAGCATTTCGCTATGGCTGGGGCAAAGCTGCACCCAGGGCAACTTTTCCCTGTCACTATTGGTGATGGTGGCTTAGGTGAGCCTTATATTATGAGCAGCATGGCTCACTTCCATACCGCCTATCCAGAAGTTACTAATTTCCTGCCTATCTTGGTTTGGAATGGTTATTCCCAAGAACACCACAGTATGGTGTCTACTAAGCCGAATCAGGAGATGATTGAATACTGGGAGGGCAATGGTTTCCAAGAAATTATCTTAGTTAACGCTAAGGACTATGATGATGCTAACCAAGCTGGTGATTATGTCGATAGCACTGAGTTTTCCTTAGACAAACGCCTAGAATTTACGAAAGCAGTTCTGGAAGCTACAGATAAAGCCGCTAAATCTGCTCTGGGTGGCAAGTTGACAGTGTTGATTGTCAAACAGTTGAAAGGGGCAGGGGTGCATGCAAAGGGAGCAAAATCCCACAACCTCTATCCTCACCATACCCTAGACAATGAAGAAATCGTTAGCGCTCTCAAAACCCGTGCCTTAGCACCAGCTGCTTGGGAATTAGTGAGGACAAACTTTGAACGGGCGGCTGGTGGTCCTGCATCTCATCAGGTGGTTACGGAAACAGAATTACCCCTGCCGGATTTGGGTGAATTGCCCTTGGAGGAATTTACGATTAAGGGTGAGAAGAAAGTCGCTACCACGACAATGGGGAATTTAGTTGCCCATGTAGGACAAAAAGACCCCAATTTTATTATTTCCAATGCTGATGGTAATGCGGCTTCTGGGATTAATAATGTTAATATTGCCCTCAAAATCGTTCACCCTACTGTGGATGAACTCTATTTCCAAGGACCAAAGGGTCAAGTTTATGAACCTTTGAGTGAGGATGCTTGTGCTGGTTTAGCGGCGAGTTTGGCGTTGTTTGGTGCCCGTACTCTCTGGTGTTCCTATGAATCTTTTGCAATTAACGGTTTGCCGATTTGGCAGACGGTAACCCAAGCGATGGCAGAGTTACGCCGCCCTACTCCTTCTACGGTTACGCTATTTACAGCTGGAGCCTTGGAACAAGGGCGTAATGGTTGGACTCACCAACGTCCCGAGATTGAAAATTACTTTGCGGCGATGATGCGCAATGGTAATATTTTCCCTCTCTTCCCTGCTGATGCTAATAGTATCCAAGCTTGTTATGAGTGGGCGCTGACAACTAAGAATAAGGGAATTACGATTACTGCTAGTAAGTCCCCTTTGCCAGTGCGTACAAGTTTTGACCAAACTAGGCAAGCCTTGAAGGATGGCGGTGTCGTTTTGCATGAAACTGAAGGTAGCAAGAAGGTTGTATTTGCAGTAATTGGGGATATGACTCTGATTCCAGTGTTTGATGCGGCTGTCCATCTTGAAGATGAAGGTATCGGGGTGCGGATTGTCTCGGTGATTAATCCTCGACGTTTATATCGTCCCAATGATGTTGCTTGGGAAACTTGCACTCAAGCTGATAGTCATTTCTTAGATGAAGAGGGGTTTGAAAAGCTGTTTGGCGGTGATGCTGTGATTGGTGTGACTGGTGGTACTAGTGCGATGCTCGAACCAATTATGTTGCGCTGTAATTGTAAGCGGGATACTTTTGCTTGGAGGCGTGGTGAAACGGCATCTAGTGCTGGTAAAATTATGGCTTTTAATGGTTTGACGGCGGAGAATTTAGCGAAGCGGGCTAAAGAGTTAGTTGATTAATTTGAAGTGCGATCGCTAATCTTGTAGGTTGGCTTGAGGTAACGAAACCCAACATTATCTCTCCATCTTGATTGGTTGGGTTTCACAAGGTTCAACCCAACCTACAGCCAATACCATAAAATGCAGCCGCTAATCTTGTAGATTTGGTTGAGGTAACGAAACCCAACATTATCTCTCCATCTTGATTGGTTGGGTTTCACAAGGTTCAACCCAACCTACAGCCAATACCATAAAATGGAGCCGCTAATCTTGTAGATTTGGTTGAGGTAATGAAACCCAACATTATCTCTCCATCTTGATTGGTTGGGTTTCACAAGGTTCAACCCAACCTACAGCCAATACCATAAAATGCAGCCGCTAATCTTGTAGATTTGGTTGAGGTAACGAAACCCAACATTATCTCTCCATCTTGATTGGTTGGGTTTCACAAGGTTCAACCCAACCTACAGCCTTAACATCATCTCTTTATTCCATGCCAATGGAACTATTAAAAACGAGCTTCTCGGAAGTCCCCCACATCAGATCATAAATCCCTTGTTGTACATACCTGTCAAAACTAGAATATTGCCAATCCTTTGGGGCTTTTACCAAGTGATGATGCACTGGATTATAGTGAATATATTCAACATGAGCGACAAAATCTCGATTATCTCGAACTTGATGTTCCCAAAATCGGCGTTGCCACACAACTTTTTCTCCTTTGTGTTGTCGGGATGCTGAAATGTGACTTTGATATTGAAGATTACATTGCCGGCTAAACCAACTTTTAATTAACCGCCAACGAGTGGAAAAGTTTGCATCCCCTTGAGGCAATGTCCAAAGACAATGAATATGCTCTGGTAAAATCACGATAGCATCGATTTTAAATGGATGTTTTTGCATAACATATCGAAAAGCTTCTCTTAATAAATCCACATTTTCTGGTTGGCATAAAATTTTTCGGCGCTGATGAGTTACTACTGTAAAAAAATAGGTTGCTCCTGGTGTTTTAGCTCTCCGATATTGCATGGGATTTAGAATAATGCCTATCTGGGAATAGATGATGGTTGATGTTGGGTTTCCTTCGTCAACCCAACCTACTAAAATTGAAAGAGTTCAGCCTTTAATCATAAATTCAAATTGCATCTATAAATCGCTTCAAATCTTAGATCTCGTCTTTCTTGACCTGAAAGAGTTTTCCATTCTAGTTTAGCTGGCAAGTGTCCATCGGGAGGATTATCAAAATTAGGTCTGTATTTAGGATAATACTCCACTGCTTTAGTTTCTGGATCGTAATTCCAAGCTACTACCCAAGAATAACCTACTGAAAGTTCTTCCATCCATCCGATTTTTGCGTATGATGCTATAAAGTTTTTTGATTCTTCTAAAATCTTGTTCTGGACACTGAAGCCTAGCTTGCCACTACTGGCTTCACTCCAAAGACGGTCAATTTCCTTGAAGTCTGGACAAGAAAATTGTGCCCACTCAACTAAATCGAAACGCCCCTGTGCCTGTGATTTGGGACCTGCAACTGTCAGCATTACTTGATAGGTTTCTTGATCCGCTTCTTCCCACTTCTTCTGTTTCAGAAAGTTTTCCAGTCGAGAGTAATTTCCTCTAAATAACTCTTGTGAAGCTGATTCTGGAGCATCTTCTTTTAATAAATTTTGAGGAAGCAGCGATGTTCCCATTAAAATTCCTACTAATAGAATTATAAAAAAAGCAATAGTCGGTAAACTTTGAGAAATTCCAGGATTCTTATCAACTTCTTCCAAATTCTGATTAAATGGGTCTTGAGAAGTTAATAAACCCAACCACTCTCCCACTGATTGAGGTCGAGCCTCTGGTTCCAGTGCCATTCCTTTAAGGATTACTTGATTAATGCGATCGCTAATATTAGGATTGAGCTTCTTAGGTGGGATTAATTTATCATTGGATAACTTTCGACCCAAGGAAGCAGTAGCACACTCACCTGTGACAGCATAATACAGAGATGCTGCCAGGGAATACACGTCAACAGTTTTCTTTCGACTGCCTTTACCCACCTGCTCATAGGGGGCAAATGTGCGATTACCAGCCATATCCGTTTGAGTGCTAGTGGCAGGGTTAATCCCTTTGGCAATACCAAAATCAATCAGTACAGCCTCTTCTGGAGTTCGCATCATTATATTGAGAGGCGTGGCATCCCGATGCACTAACTCAGCTTGATGCATGAAGTTCAAGGCATCTCCAATCTGGCAAATAACTTTTACTGCCTGAGTTTCTGTTAATGCACCTTGTTGCTTAACTATTTGGTACAAATTCTCCCCTGGAATATACTCCATCACCAAACAGGGGTTTTCAGCTTCTGTAAAAAAATCAATGACTTGGACAATATGAGGATGGGGTTTTTCACAAAGCCGTTTGAGTTTCTCCCCTTCCTTTTGGAAGCCTCTCAAATACTTGTCATAATTGGGGTCGTGCTTGAGACGGTCTAAAGGAGTCTTAATCACGAAATACTGGTTGTATTCTAGGTGGCGCACTTTGTAGGTAATTCCAAAGCCACCTGAGCCGAGAACACTTTCAATAACATAGGGGCGGCTTTGCAGCTGTTGGCCTGGTGTCCACGACATGATGAGTTTACCTTCTCTGTCTCTATTCTAGATTGCCGATGTGCAACCTGTTGCATGAACGAGTTAATTAACCTTAATTAGGGCTTATCCTCCAAAATTTGGTAATTTTAACTAAAATTGATCGAAATTAATTTGGGTTAAATACCCCACCGTCTATAGGGTGCATAAAATTGGTTGGGGTCAAATCCCCATCCAATTTGTCCCCGCGTCCCCGTGTCACCGTGTCCCCGCGTCTTTAAGGATTTGCCCCCTAAATCCCCATTTGTAAAAAAGCGAAGCATTCGCTAATTCCCCCCAGTATTGAGCGAGGGACTTTGAGGATATGTTCCCGCCAAAGTTGGGGGGTTAGGGCGGCTAAATCGAATCAATTGCGTAAGTTCTGTTAATAAAAGTAGGTTTGGTAGAAGGGCGTGAAACACAATTCTAACCAGATTATATGTTGGGTTTCGTTGCCTCAACCCAACCTACTGATACTCAGGTTATTGAGTAAGGTTCTACGTGCCAATTTTTTTCTGCTCAAGGGTTGTGCTAATAAAAGTAATGTGTTAGTTTAATATTGTTGCAACTACAACCCAGGAAAAAAGCCAGCCTCTTAGTGGTCAACTTGGTCAGGCTGGCTCTGGCTCCATATCACTCAAGGAGACAATTAAATTATGTCCTATCGAGACCGACTCAAACCGTGGGCGATTAGCCTGAAGGGCTAGCGCGAAGCGATCGCACGTCTATTGCACAATAAGCTGCAATGGTCAATTATCGATCGCTATCGCACCAAATCAGATGCGGAGGGACATCTCAACTGGTGGCGTCACCATGTCCCTGATGCCAAATTTGAAGTAATCTGGGATTTACCTAATCCGAAGGATAAGTAATAAGTAATAAGTAATAACAAGAACATTTATTGCTTATTACTTGTTCATTTCATTATTTCTCCGCGTCTCCTCCTCTCCCCCTCTCTCTCTGCTATGACTACTCTATTTAATTGCCTCCAACCTGCTCAGAAATTCCGCTTCAGTATTGGTGATATTGCGAAAATGCTGAGGATTCCCCAGCATCTGATTGTGCGTGTTGAATGTTGGGCTTATGTCGTTTTTGTACATCGCCGTGATCTGGGCGGACAATTCATCAGTTATCGAAAATTAGAACAGTGGAAAAATGCTGTTGCTTGTCAGATTCAAAAGTGTTCAGCTATATCGCAATTGCAGAAGTTGTGGCTAGATTTTCTTAAAGACTACCGTAAGCACAAAAAACAATATGGAAAAAGCGATCGTCAATTTTTACGCCAAATCAGGCTTCAACGCTGGAACACTCTTCGACAAAAACTGAGGAATTGATAGAATTTTTGATGGTTCATTGTTCATTGGTTTGTATACCGTAGCTGTAGAATACTTTCCTCAATGAACCATGAGTTATGAGCCAATAACAAAAATGCTGTATTTGTCAAGGGTAGAATTTTGTCCTTTACATGGCTTAACAAAAAATCCGTTCCTCGAAGCTAGTGAAAACTTAGATAATGCTCCGTGTAATTGGCTCAAATTACACGGTAAATCAAGGGTTTAAGATGATACTGGTGTTTTTTGACAAACAGAAAACCAAGTATATACCTATATTAATTTTCTCATTGTCAACTAGACCTGTCAATTCTCACAGTAAATGAGAATATTCTCAATAATCGCCCTAATGTAAAGTTAAGATACAAATGATTGATTATGAACTAAAAACTGATTGCTGAAGAATGATTGTTTTTGTTTATCATAGTTGTTACTTTAATCAGTGCTAAGTTGGATTTGTTGAGAGAAAACATAGAGCAAGGCATCAGAATAATGTCGCATTGGCTAAAGAATAAAGTAGGTTGGGTTTCCCTTCGTTATAACCAACCTACTTTTATTAAGAGTTCTCTAAATTATTCAATAACAGCCATAGGAGCAGGTTGATTTGCCTTAAAAGCTCCTTTTATAATGTCTTTAATACCTTTGGGAATTGTGATAGGAGGAGACCAAGTGTCTTTAATCACGTCATCTAATTTAAAATTATATCCTTTGGAAGTATCCTGATCTTTTAATTGTAGAATTACGGCTTCCCAAAGAACTTGGTCAAATTTTTCTAACTCTGCACCTTTCAACTCTCCCTTGACTAATTCTTTAGGTTTAAATGTAATTTGTTTATTTATTAAAACATCTTTCCCCAATGGATCCTTGTCTTTAGTTGGAACACTGTTAATACCTCCAGTAACATCACAGGATAAATATACTTGAGTTTCAAACCTTAAGGCCATCAGTTCTTTTGAAAAATCACCCCATTCTTTCTTTTTGTCTGGAAGATCTCCAGGCTCATCGACTCCTAGACCTTTATCTATTTCAAAAAAATTAGGAGTTCCACTGTCTTGAGAACCATCTTGAACATATTCTAGTAAATAACCCTCTGAATCGTAACCACAGGATGGCACCTTAAGGTATCTGTATTTTAAGGTTGAATTATCCCCATCCCACTGCATAAAGACTCCCTGCACCCATTGAACTATAGTATACATTCCTGGATGGAGATTATTGATCTTAATTTCCTGATGATGAGCAAATCCTTTTTGACTTGTCTCCTCATTTTTTACATCTTTTTTGGCTTCATTACTATAAAGTTTGGCTTTTGTTGAAGTTTCTAATTTTTGCAAGCAGCTGTTCACCTCTATCTTTTGTGGTGATGATGGCATTCCCTCATCACCAATGCCACCGCCGTCAACTACTAAATAACAATAAAGGTCAATTTTTAAGCCTTCTGTTAGACCTCGTGCTACATCTCGCCACCATTGTGGATCTATGAAGTATTTTTTGTTAGGATCTATTCCTTGTTCTGGAAAAGAGATTTTCATTTGATAGATAGCCCAGTTTTTCCGTTTATTGAAACCTTCATTTTTTTTCCATTCATTTTCTTTAGGTATAGGCGTACTTGTGTTTTTTATTTCCTGTTTGGATATAACGATATAAACATCATAGCCATACCACTCTTCAGGATTATCACTAGTCTCAAAAATTATCTTAAATCCTAAAATGCTATCTTGAGGAATATTTCCATCTTTATTGACTTTACACTTCCAAGTTTGTTGATTATTTACAACTTCAAATTTCATGTTTTTGTATTTCCTTGCTCAAATGCAGTAATTTCACCCACATTCCGCACTGCTATATGTAGTAGCGCTAAATGGGGATTAACCTGTGGAATTCGGGATTTAAATTCACTATCCACATTTAATTGTGTCAAACTTTAAAAAAGATGTCAAGTATTTTGGATTATGCCAAAGAACCGTAACCCCCGCCCCCTGGGGTTTCAATCACAAACACATCTCCATCCTGCATTTGTCTAGTGGCAGTACTCCCCAACTCCTCAATAGTGTCATCTCTGCGTTCAATATAATTGCGCCCCACAGCACCATTACCACCACCGCTTAACCCATATACTGGTACTACCCGATGTCCTGAGAGAATTCCTGCTGTCATTGCTTCTAGGAAACGGATACGACGATTAACCCCATTACCACCGCGATGATTACCAATCCCACCACTATTGGCACGAATCCCAAAACTCTCCAGTAATACCGGAAAACGCCATTCCAAAACTTCAGGGTCAGTAAGACGGGAGTTAGTCATGTGGCATTGTACCGCATCAGTGCCGTCAAAAGTTGCCCCAGCCGCAGAACCACCACAGATGGTTTCATAGTATTGATAGCGCTCATTGCCGAAAGTAAAATTATTCATGGTTCCCTGGGAAGAGGCCATAACTCCTGATGCTTGATAGAGGGCATTAGTAATTGCCTGGGATGTCTCTACATTTCCCGCTACTACTGCTGCCGGATAGCTGGGGTTAAGCATACAGTTAGAGGGAATAATAATTTCTAGAGGTTTGAGACAACCAGCATTGAGGGGAATATTGTCATCGACGAGAGTGCGGAAGAAATAGAGTACAGCTGCTTTGCAGACGGCGGCAGGAGCATTAAAGTTACTTGCTAATTGAGCTGAAGTACCAGTAAAATCAATTTTGGCACTGCGGGTATCTCGATTAATAGCGATCGCTACTTTAATTTGCCCTCCATGATCCATAACATAGGTGAATTCGCCCTCTTTGAGGACTTCAATCACCCGCCGCACTGATTCGGCTGCATTATCCTGCACATAACCCATATAGGAGCATACTGTTTCTAAACCAAATTGCTTGACCATTTTGTGAATTTCTTGGACACCACACTTATTAGCTGCAATTTGTGCCTGTAAATCTACGAGATTTTGTTCTTGATTTCGGGCTGGATAATCCCCAGAGGATAGTAAGGATAGCAATTCCTGCTCCCGGAATTTACCCTGTTGTACCAGCTGGAAGTTGTCAATCAGCACTCCTTCCTGTTCAATACTTGTACTACTAGGTGGCATCGAGCCTGGAGTTATACCGCCAATATCGGCATGGTGCGCTCGCGAAGCAACGTAAAAGAGGATTTGTTGTTGCTGAGTTTTTTGTTCTACTTGGGAAGTAAACACCGGGGTAATTACGGTGATATCTGGGAGATGAGTACCGCCATGGTAGGGATTATTAGAAGCATAGACATCCCCTGGTTTGATACTCTCACCACAACTATCAATTAGCGCTTTAACACTCTCACTCATCGAACCCAGATGCACAGGAATATGAGGCGCATTGGCAATTAACTGCCCCTGTCCATCGAAGAGGGCGCAGGAGAAATCTAGACGCTCTTTGATATTAGCCGAAGAACTAGTATTCTGGAGAGTAATACCCATCTGCTCTGCGATCGCACGAAACAGATTATTAAAGATCTCTAGTCTTACTGGATCAACTTCTGTAGTTACTGCTTTTGTCTCTAAGGGTTTTACCCGCTTGATAATGAGGTGTTCTCGGGCAGTTAATTGAGCTTGCCAACCTGGTTCAATTACATTAGTACTATTGGGTTCGGTAATTAAAGCTGGTCCTGAGATTAAATCTCCTGCTCGTAAATTCTGTCTTGGATATATCGGTGTTTCCTGCCAAGCGTCATTAGTATATATCGATACTGTGGCTACAGATTTAGGTTTGCCAGAAGAGCTTAATTTGTTTTCTGCTTCCGTAATCAGATTAGTTTTACCAACTACCTCCACTGTCACCGCTTCCACAATTAGCCCTCGATGTTCATAGATAAAGCCATAGCGCTGTTGATGTGCTCTCTCAAACTCAGCCACCATCGTCGCCACATCCTCAGCAAAATCCACAATTAGAGGAAAATCGCTTTTCTCATAGCGTAGGTGCAGCTTGCGTTCAACCTCAACTGCGGCAATATCTTGGACATCCTGGCGTTTTAACTGAGCTCTGCCTTCAGTTTCCAACTCTGCCAATACTTGCCTTACCGAAGGCATCAAAGATTGATCAAGGCTAGCTTCCACTGCCCTTTCTTCAATTACCCGCACATCTGCTAAACCAATGCCGTAAGCTGATAACACCCCAGCATAGGGATTAATAAATACCTGAGTAACGCCCAAAGCATCAGCAATTAGGCAAGCGTGTTGTCCACCTGCACCTCCAAAGGAGCAAAGGGTATATTCGGAAACATCATAACCCCGTTGTAGGGAGATTTTTTTAATCGCATTTGCCATATTATCGACGGCAATAGCTAAGAAACCAGCAGCCACTTGTTCTGGAGTACGCCCATCACCAATATCTGTAGCTAACTCAGTAAACTTGTGCCGCACTGTCTCAGCATCTAAGGGCAAATCACCGTTAATACCAAAAACTTTAGGAAAAAATTCTGGCTGAATCTTACCGAGCATAATATTGCAATCGGTAACTGTCAGTGGTCCTCCTTGACGATAACCTGTTGGTCCTGGATTTGCCCCAGCCGATTCTGGACCAACACGATAGCGAGAACCATCAAAACTTAGAATCGAACCACCGCCAGCAGCGACAGTGTGAATTGCCATCATCGGCGCTCTTAGCCTTACACCAGCTAATTCGGTTTCAAATTCTCGCTCATATTCCCCGGCATAATGGGCAACATCGGTACTGGTACCACCCATATCAAAAGTGACGATTTTATTAAAACCAGCACTAGCACTAGTTTGCACGGCACCAACTATGCCGCCAGCAGGGCCTGATAAAATACTATTCTTACCTTGGAACTGTTTTGCATCCACAAGTCCACCGCTTGATTGCATGAACATCAGCTTAGTGGTTTGCAGGTTATTGCCAGCTGCCGATAGTTCTGAACTTACTTGCTCCACATAGCGGCGGAGGATAGGAGATAGGTAAGCATCGACAACGGTGGTATCACCCCTACTGACAAATTTCATTAAGGGACTAACTTGATGGGAAATAGAGATTTGGGTAAAGCCAATCTCAGTAGCTAGTCTGGCTACTTGCTTTTCATGTTCAGGGTAGCGATAGCCGTGCATCAGGGCAATAGCGCAACTGCCAATACCACTTTCATAAGCCTGTTGCAGTGCAGCTTTAGTTTGGGGTATGTTGAGAGGAATTAATTCTGAACCATGGGCACTGTAGCGTTCTTCCACTTCAATTACCTGCTCATAGAGCATTTCCGGTAGAATAATCTCAAGAGCAAAGATATCAGGGCGATTTTGATAGCCGATGCGTAGGGCATCACCGAAGCCTTTAGTAGTAACTAAAACTGTGCGATCGCCTTTTCGTTCTAACAGGGCATTAGTTGCTACAGTTGTCCCCATTTTAACTACTTCAATTTCTGAAGAAGGGATTGCTTGTTCTGCCTTAATTCCTAAAATTTCCCTAATACCATGTACTACTGAATCCTTATAACGCTGAGGATTTTCAGATAGTACCTTATGTACGATAATATTGTCTTCTGGGCTAACTGCAACTAAGTCAGTGAAAGTACCGCCTCGATCAGCAAAGAATTTCCATTTTTTTTTTCATAACTGTACTGTCAGTTGCTAAGGGTGGTTGATAATTTTACAGTTTTTAATTGAATCAAATGAGTCTAACACAGATTTCGGCAGGGGTAAGGTATGGCTTGCCCCTACCTTGTGTTCTAGAAACGCTATAAATGCTATAGCAAGGCTATCAACAATTGCCCGATAGGGCATCAGTGGTAATCAATCATGTTTCCTGCTAAGACTTGTTAAGAAATACTTGAGGTGAAAGGTAATGATAACAGCGACTACACCCATAGAAATAACCCCTTTAGTGCTACAAATGTCTCCAGCCATTGAAATTACAGATGACCAATTCTTTGAATTCTGTCAACTTAACCGCAACTTACGCATTGAGCGCACTGCTAAGGGAGAATTAGTTATTATGCCCCCCACAGGGTCAGAAACTGGAAACCGTAACTTCGATTTAATCGTGCAACTGGGAATTTGGGCGCGACAAGATGGCACAGGAATCGGTTTCGACTCCTCTACAGGATTTACTCTCCCCAATGGTGCAGTCAAATCCTCGGATGCTGCCTGGATTAAACTAAAGCAATGGCAAGATATTCCCCCAGAACAACAAGTAAAATTTGCTCCCATTTGCCCTGATTTTATCGTCGAGCTGCGTTCTAGCAGCGATAACCTCCAAACCCTCAAAACTAAACTCCAAGAGTACATTGATAATGGCGCATCACTCGGTTGGCTAATTGACCGCAAAAATTGCAAAGTTTACATTTATCGTCCTCAACAAGAGGTTGAGTGCCTAGATAATCCCTCTACCCTCAATGGTGAGCCTCTCTTACCAGGTTTTGTTCTTGATTTATCAACAATTTGGTTAATCAAACAGCCTATGATAACAAAATTTGAATTAAGAAATAAAATTTAACTCTTCGCTCAACATTGCTCAGCTTCCGAGAATAAAGTCAGCGATGATAAATTCTTTCGTCCTCCTAACTAGGAGACTCCTTATGCAAAGATTACCAGTAACTTTACTAAGGCAAAGGCACTAGTACAATGCGTAGTGCACTCGCTTGCTGATACTCGCATCTGCTAAACACCCGATTACTGTCTGGAGGTTGTTAATGAATCTTACAGAGGAGACGTTTTCCTGGTATCAAGTCCCCAAACATGTCAAAAGCTTATTGCTCTTAGCTGCTGAAAACTGGGAAAATACCTGTGCATCTGAACAATATATGAACCAAGCTCTATCTCAAGCAGGAGATAACACAGATGTTCTGATTGGAGCTTATAGATACTTTTTTTACAAAAAAAACTACCCGATGGCACTTAAGATAGCAGAGAAGGTATTGGAGAAAGTCAAACGATTAGAGAAATTACCAGATGATTGGCAGCAACTCAAGCCCATCTTAAGTAGTCGCAAAGATGAACCCAACATCCGGTTGTACTTAAGTACTTGTGTTGCCTCCGGTTTCGTATTAGCAAGATTAGGAGAGTTGGAAAAAGCTAGAGAATTGACTCACAGAGTTAAGGAGATTAGCGATACTAGCGAGTTTTCTGCCTCAACTATCAATGATATCCTCACCCGTCCAGCTGATGATGATGATGAATAGTGTGTGGTTATTTATGATCGAGATAGATTAGTATTCAAGTTATATAGCACTTCTCTTTCTTAGTGAGATACAAACTTCTTGGTTTTAGGGAGCAGGGGGGTGAGCGAAAAAAAGAGTGGGGAAATAAGTAAGCAGACGCGGAGACGCGGAGACGCGGAGACGCGGAGACGCGGAGACGCGGAGAATTGAAATTCCAACCAAAATTTCGTTCACCCGGAGCAGGGAGTAGGGAGCAGGAAGCAGAGAACAGAACTAGGTGTATCTGAGTTATTCGAGAAACGCTATACCTTCTTAATTACTTCTGTAACTTCTGACTCCTAACTCCTAACTCCCCATTCTTGAAACCCCATTACATAATTTTACTTTTCTCAACATATAATAACCAATGTGCCTAGGAATTCCCGGTCAAATTGTAGAAATAACTGATGTAGTTCAAAAGTTAGCGCTTGTTGAGATTGGCGGCGTTAAGCGTCAGATTAACATTGCTTGTATTATTGATCAAACCCATCCCATCGAATCCTGCGTTGGGGATTGGGTATTGGTGCATGTTGGCTTTGCTCTGAACCGAATTGATCAACAAGAAGCACATAAGACACTACAGCTACTGAGTGAACTAGCACAAACTCAAACATAAATGCTGACGGTTGAGAGTTAGCAGTAAACAGTTTAGGGTTGACTGTTGACTCTAAACTATTCAAATAAAAAATATTAAATTGAGGTCAACAACCCGCCACTAATCGGAGTACCGATATAGTGGGGGCTTGAGCAAGTCCTAGTTGACCAGAAGACTTGTTGTTTTAACAAGTAGCCGTTATCGGCAAGAGTTAACGTTCGTACCTTGGGGTGCTTGCCAGCCCCAAGCTCTACAACTTCTAAATTAAACAGACGTAGAGGGTTAAGCCAGTGTTTAGAAGAAAGTACCGACCGATAACAACTTCGAGGCAAACTTTCACCCCGGAAACGGGAGATTAGAACTCATGTTTGTTTTAACTGTAGACAAAAATAGAAACCCTCTTAACCCAACCCATCCGGCAAGGGCGAGAAGGTTTCTCAAAGAAGGAAGAGCCGTTGTCGTGCGGCGGTATCCTTTCACAATCATGCTCCTTGACGTGGAACGTTCTGATGTTGTTGAGTATCGACTCAAGCTAGACCCTGGCTCCAAAACCACTGGCATTGCCATAGTTGCTGACGACAGGGTGATCTGGGGGGCTGAACTTCATCACCGGGGCTACAATATCAAGCAATCGCTGGAATCTCGTCGAGCTTTGCGGCGAGGACGCCGAAATCGGCATACTCGCTACCGCCAGCCCCGGTTTAATAATCGAACTAGAGCTGACGGCTGGCTAGCTCCGAGCCTACAACATCGGGTGTTAACCATTAAAACTTGGGTAGAACGGCTGCGGCGGTTTTGTCCTATTAGCGCTATCTCAATGGAGTTAGTGCGTTTCGACACCCAGCTAATGCAAAAC
Source organism: Symploca sp. SIO2E9 (assembly GCA_010692645.1). Lineage (GTDB taxonomy): Bacteria > Cyanobacteriota > Cyanobacteriia > Cyanobacteriales > Coleofasciculaceae > SIO3C6. The sequence continues at coordinate 24 of JAAHGS010000032.1, read as the reverse complement.
CCCGATACTTCGGGGTTTTGCATA
>JAAHGS010000319.1 GCA_010692645.1 Symploca sp. SIO2E9 | reverse complement strand
TGGAGAGGAGGAGATGCGGAGACGCGGAGACACGGAGACGCGGAGACGCGGAGACAGGGAGAGGAGGAGACGCGGAGACAGGGAGAGGAGGAGACGCGGAGACAGGGAGAGGAGGAAACAAATTGAATGGGAATTTGACTCCAACCAATTTCAGGCACCTTATAGATTTTATGGTATTTAACTCATAATTAATTTAAATAAAGAATCTATTACTTATTGTTTATTACTTATTACTTATTACTTCCTATCACAGCTTAGACAGCTGATAATTTTTCAAATTCTGGTAATAGCCTAGAAGGAACTAAGAAAATCATTTTGATACGGTAATTTATGGGCTGTGTATCAATCCTAATCAATTTTGCTGGCAAATGGGAGATGCTATTATCTTTGGGTTTAACAAAAGCAAAACATACAAATCCAATAGAGTTGATAAATTTTAGAAGCTTTGAATTTGGATAAGCTTCTGATAAAACTAAAGGTTGATCTCGTATCAGAAGATTTTTGCCACCTAGTAGAATTTCAAAGTCTGCTCCTTCAGCATCTGTTTTAATACAGGAAACACTTAGGGATGGATACTCTGCCATCAAGTTATCCAAAGTATTTACCTTGACTGCCAACTTTTCACCTTGAGAACTTTGTCTAACTAGTGAGTTCAACTCAGGCATAGAATCTAAACTGAGTTCCATAGTGCCAGGCTCAGAATAAAGCGCTTCTCTGATAATATGACAGTTTTGAAACTGAGAAATATTTTTCTCTAAAGACATAATTACTCTTGGATCAGGTTCAAATGAGTAAACTTTGTAGGACAAAGGGGCAGCAAGCAAGCTGTAGTAGCCAATATTAGCCCCCACATCAATAAAGCTTTTTTTACTATCTAGAAATTGAACTAATACAGTTTCAGAACCCCAATCTAATTTATTTTTTTTGAGAAAAATTTCCGTGCCAAAGCGACTATCATGAGGCAAGAGCATTTCTATGTTATTAAATAGAGTCATCTTTTGACTGGTTTTAGTGATTTTATGAAACCCTCGTATTAGGTAGCGTTGTAAAAAATTCCCATAGCCAACCTCGCGAGCTAGTCGAGAGAAATAACCAATTTTCTGAGAGAAATTTGAGAGCATTATCAAATGATTAAGTAATTTATTTTGCAACCATCTTATTTTACCTCTGTTTCCTCTGATCATCCTACTCTATTCATCCTCAAGTGTAGATATGTAAACAGATTTGAGACAAAGCCTCTTCTTAGCAATCACCACAAATCAAATTTTCAGTGGCTACACTAAAAGTAGAAAGACGAGGCAAGACTTATGGTTATATCTACTCAAACCCAGCTTGTACAAACGTCCCAAGCTCAATCTTTTGTCCTCTGGTTTGAGGAAGTAGGAATTGCTGATATCGCCTTGGTGGGCGGAAAGAATGCCTCCTTAGGGGAAATGATCCAACAATTAACGCCTAGGGGCATCAATGTGCCCACGGGATTTGCAGTCACTGCCGATGCCTACCGTTACTTTATCCAGTCGGCTGCTTTAGAATCTAAGCTAAGGGAACTATTTGCTGACCTTAATGTTGAGGATGTTAGCAATCTCCAGCAACGGGGAAAACAAGCTCGGGCCTTGATTCTCAATACCCCTTTCCCCCATAATCTACAGGAAGCGATCGCTAATGCTTACCAGCAGTTGTGTGTAAAGTATGGTGGTAACTGTGAGGTTGGTGAGCGCTTTGATGCTGATTACCGACAGCAGTGTGAACGAGAAAGTCGAAGTATCGATGTTGCTGTGCGCTCTTCTGCTACGGCTGAAGATTTACCCGATGCTAGTTTTGCAGGGCAACAGGAAACTTACCTTAATATCCAGGGGGTTAAAGGAGTTTTAGATGCCTGCCATAAGTGCTTTGCCTCCCTATTTACGGATCGTGCTATTTCCTATCGCCAGCATAATGGTTTTGACCACTTTGATGTTGCCCTCTCTGTGGGTGTTCAAAAGATGGTACGTTCTGATTTAGCCTGTGCTGGTGTGATGTTCTCCATTGACCCGGAATCGGGCTTTAAGAATGCTGCTCTAATTAGTGCTGCTTATGGTTTAGGAGAAAACGTCGTCCAAGGTGCGGTTAATCCTGATGAATACTTAGTCTTTAAACCTACTCTCAAAGACGGCTTCCGCCCAATTCTCCAAAAGCGGCTCGGCACTAAAGAGATTGAAATGATTTACGACCAAGGAGGCTCGAAGCTAACCAGAAATGTGCGGGTAGCACCTTCTGAGCAGAGAAAATTCTGCCTCAATGATGATGAGATTCTGCAACTTGCTCATTGGGCAGTGCAAATCGAAGACCATTATTCGGCAGTGCGCCATGCCTACACACCGATGGATATTGAGTGGGCAAAAGACGGTATTACTAGTGAACTGTTTATCGTCCAAGCGCGCCCAGAAACAGTGCAATCCCAGAAGTCAGCTAATGTCCTAGAGAGTTATCAACTCCAAGAACATAGCGAAATTATCGCTAGAGGTCGTAGCGTTGGTGCGGCGATTGGGCAAGGGAATGCCCATGTAATCATGGATTCTAGCAGAATTCATCTTTTTGAGCCAGGGGAAGTTTTAGTAACTAATAAGACTGACCCAGATTGGGAGCCGATAATGAAGAAAGCTAGTGCAATTGTGACTAATCAAGGGGGACGTACTTGCCACGCCGCGATTATTGCCAGAGAAATGGGAATTCCGGCTATTGTCGGTTGCGGTAATGCGACTGAGGTGATTGAAACTGGTCAAGAGGTTACTGTTTCTTGTGCTCAAGGGGATGAAGGAAGAGTTTATCAAGGTCTATTGCCCTTCGAGAGGCAACAGACAACCTTAGAAGATTTACCCCGCCCTCGCACCCAAATGCTAATGAATGTGGGTAATCCAGAGCAAGCTTTTAGTTTATCTGCTCTACCTAGTGATGGTGTTGGTTTGGCGAGGTTGGAATTTATTATTGCCAACCATATTGAGGTACACCCCCTGGCATTACTGCACTATCACGAACTTGAAGATGAAGTCGTCAAAGCACAAATTGCCGATAAGACTAAACTCTATCCAGATAAGCCCAAGTTCTTTGTGGATAAGTTGGCTCGTGGTGTGGGTATGATTGCTGCTGCTTTCTATCCCAAACCAGTAATTGTGCGCATGTCGGACTTTAAGAGTAATGAGTATGCCAATCTCTTAGGGGGCAAACAATTTGAACCGTTGGAAGAAAACCCGATGTTAGGTTGGCGTGGGGCATCCCGCTATTATGATCCGAAATATCGTGAGGCTTTTGCCCTTGAATGTCAGGCAATTAAGCGAGTCAGGGATGGTAAAGGTTTAACTAATGTGATTCCGATGATTCCCTTCTGCCGTACTCCTGATGAAGGGCGTCAGGTATTAGCGGAAATGGCTAAAAATGGTTTGGAAAGAGGTGTTAATGGCTTGCAGGTTTATGTGATGTGCGAGTTGCCTAGTAATGTTATCCAAGCTGACGAGTTTAGTGAGGTATTTGATGGTTTCTCCATTGGCTCTAATGATTTAACTCAATTGACTCTCGGTTTAGATAGAGATTCAGCTTTAGTTGCTCATATTTTTGACGAGCGTAATCAAGCCGTTAAGCGTATGGTGAAAATGGCGATCGCTACTGCTAAGGAAAAAGGACGTAAGATTGGTATTTGTGGCCAAGCTCCTAGTGATTATCCTGAATTTGCTAAGTTTTTGGTGGAACAGGGTATTGATTCAATCAGTCTTAATCCAGATTCCCTATTGAAAACTCTGTTAATGGTGGCAGAGGTTGAAGAGGCTCTCAATTAACGGAGTTAGGAAGAGTATCCCATCTGCTCCCCTCTCCCAAGTTTGGGAGGGGGGATGGGGGTGAGGGCGACGCGGAGATGGGGAGATGGGGAGACGCGGGGATGGGGAGAGGGGGAGAGGGGGAGATGGGGGGAGGGGGAGAGGGGGAGAGGGGGAGAGGGGGGGAGGGGG
>JAAHGS010000318.1 GCA_010692645.1 Symploca sp. SIO2E9 | reverse complement strand
GTATCTTCTGTGACTTCCACATTCAGGTCTTTAGCTTCCATGCCTGGAACTTCCAGCTTCAAGACAATAGCTTCTTCAGTTTCCGAGAGTTCAGCTAAAGGGACTTTAGGGAAGCTGCCAAAATCTCTCCAAGTTGTGGGGACTAGAGTGTCATTAAATAGGCGATTTAATTGGCTCTGTAGGGTATCAATTTCTTGCCAAGGATTGTAACGAACTAGTCTCATAACTCTGACTCCGATAAGTAATGTGTGAGTGAATCAGTTAAGTGTTTTGTTTCTCTTTACAGTTCTTATCTTAGGTGGGAATAATAGAGTACCAATTCGGTTAATGGTAATAGGCAGATGGTAATTTCCGCACGGTAATTCTTTATAAATAAAAAGTGCGGTAAACAAGTTATTTTCTATTCGGTTGTTTTTACATATCGAGTGCTTGCGTACCCTACTCCGAATTTTTGGTAAGCACTTCGACACCAAAGAGAGTCTCAATCCAAACCCTTGCCCCGCATGGCTTAGGGTTGTCACGTCGATAAACCACTCGGCATGGTCCATGGATTTCTACCTCATGCCCGTAAGTATTGCTTTGCCCTCTCTTAACGCTAATTACCGGAGCAGGTTTTTCCTGTTTTTGATTTTGGCGAATAGTCTGCTGATTAACGTGAATGATAGTCACAGGGGCAGGTCTTTTCCTTCGCCAACGGGCAATAGGTCCTCTAGTTCCTTCACTCACCTGTGGCATTCCATTCACAAGAGGAATTATCCAAGACCTGCCAGCTTTAAAGGCTCCAGTAATTCTGCCTCCGGAGAGTAATTGGCGTATTCTTCTGGCAGATATACCCATCAGTTTTGCCGCCTGTGTGCTGCCAACAAACATTAATTTTTAAACTATTCCTAATAGAGGTATAGTTTATTTTCTGGTGCTGGTAGTCTTTCTGTCATCAGGGAAATTACCTGTTTTCTGGGACTCGCTTGCCCCTCTTTCCGGATTTATTTCCTGACCAGCAGAAAAATATAGCATTGGTAAACACGATTGAATAAGTGCAGTCTCCCCCACGACCAATATGCAGCTGTTGGCACTGGGGGCGGCTTTTTTTGAAGAGAGAAAGCTTTAGACTACGGATTCTAGTAAATTAGTTAAAGTAACTTCCCAAAAGGCTGACCCCAATACTGCCAGCGCTCTTTCTGCCATTGCAGTGTGCCATAGCAGGGGAAGGCTATACTTAAAACCTCCTCTGCTAGGATATACGCGAAATCATCCAGAGGTGCTGCCATGTCAGGATTAGGATTCGGAGAACCCCGGCAATCAGAGACTGATGAGTTAATTGAGCGGATAGTGCGCTACTGCCGTCAGCGTAATCCAGAGTCTCTAGACAGAATTTTTGACAACATGCGTCTAAACCGCCCAGCAATGGTAGCTATCGCAGTAGCTCTTCAGGAAGATATCGAAGCACTATCCTGGTTTTGTAGTTATATGGCTAGCGAAACTAACCGGAGTGAGGATAACTTAAAGTCCTGTAATCCTATCAAAACTTTCTCTGGGATTCTCATTAAATTTGGGATGCAGCCCTTCTTAGACTTTGTACCCTACCCAGGTGCCCGCATAATAATTAGTAACCAAGAGAAATTTAAAGCTTTGCCAGAAACTATTAAGGTCAAATTAGAGCAGGCTTTCAATATTCAGGAACATTCACCTCATCAGGTGCAAAAGATAAATGATGCCTTGATGCAAGAGCTGATGGCTTAAACTCTCAAGATGTGGTCGAGGTGTGCTCGCCCGATGGCAAAGTCAAGTTCTCACGCCAGAGCAAGTGATAAAATATGACAGTTGAGATATCTTTTAGACATCTACTATTTAGCAGTTTGATTCTCGGTCTAGTTTTTCTGCGATCGCTTCAATAATCCAAGTATGGCGGGGAATTTTTACCCGTCGTTTCTTGACTGCAGCATCCACTTCTAATAACAGTTGGCTATCAATTCGCAACGTGACCGCAGATATCTCAGATTTTTGTGTTTCAGTTGTCACGCTACCACCTTTCTCAATCAACTCTTGAACCTGCTTTTCAGTGGGTGTTGACTTCTTTGGTGTCCTTGGTTTTTTCGCCATATAAAAAACGCTCTTAGGTGTGGAAAGAATAGATTGTCAGACCCAAAAATAAAAAAGTAATTGAAATCCGTATAATCACGGTTGATTGTCAGCCTGACAACTGTTGCAATGGGGTAGACTGTCAGCCCTGCTGAGACTGACAACCAGAGCTGACAGACTGACAATTAGAGCTTACAAACCATCAAGTGTCAGGGAGAAAGTATGACAGCGGTCAAGAAAAAAAATAAAAAAGCCCTTAATAAGGGGAACGAAAAAAATTTTTCTCAATCAGATACACAGTTGATGTCAGACCTGACAATCTCATCATCAGACCTGACAAACTCATCATCAGGGCTGACAAACCCCCCAACTGAAGCCCTGACAAACTCTCAACAACCGCCCCAAGAAGACCTGACACCTGTCGCTACAGTCTTCAAAAATCTAGGAATTAGCAGAGACACTGGCTATAAACGCATGTCAAGGCTTCAGATTAAGCCAGTGAAAATTAAAAATAAATCCTTTCTTAACCCAGTACAAATCGCTCACGACGAGATGGATTTTCTCAGAGGGCATAGTTGTGAACATTTCACAGACGGATAGACCCTGCTTCCAAGAGTCTTTGAACCTCAACCTTATACAGCAATACTAATAGTAAGAGCAACGCTTAGGCGCTGATTGCCATTACTGGCGAATGTTCAAGCATTGTTACCCGGCGGCACCACTGCTGCCTTCCAGGCAGCCAGATGGCTTCAAATGACCCCCTGATGTTATACGATCTGCCTGAGCCTGGATTTAATTCGGCTTCATAGGCAAAATTCTCCAGAATGCTTTGCTGGCGAAGTGTTTGTTTAACTTCTTCTAATACAGCTTGATTTTGCCAGCAGGCTCTAGTGCTTCGAGTTTGAGCTTCAAGAGAAGTGATCGTGGCATCATCTTCTCTGACGATTCTGATTAGAGCTGGGTTAGCCCAAATCATTCCATCACATTCGAGACCTGCAATTCCTGCTGGCAGCTCTGAATCTATTATCTGCTCAATAATTTTGAGGTCTTCTTTGGCATCAGCGCGACTAGGTGAATTGAGTTGCTCAACCAGATCATCTCCAGCTTCTCCCATGCTGCTAGCAAGAACAACAGGAATTTGGTATGGTTTGTCCTCGCATCCGGGGAAAAATATTAAAGTCCATTTGGCATGAAAACGTTCAGCCCATTGTGCTAGTTGCTTGGAGGATCGTCTTAGAGCGATCGCTACTAGTTCCGAAGGAGCATAAACGCAAAATTCTTCGTTTTTTATAGATAATTGACAGTTTGCCAACAATAAATTATCCATTCTTTTATTTATTCCTTTTGGTTTTCACACCGTTACCACGAGGAAAATCTCGCATCCTGATTTTCAACAACTCCTCGGTATTAAAGCTGAGAATTCTGCCTAAAGCAATCACCTGCTCGTCGTTGGGTCTGGAGCCATTGGCTATGAACTCAACTTCTTCTATAGGTAGCCTTGCTTCTGCTGCCAGCTTTTCAAGATCCCATTGTTTGACTAAGGCAGCAATTGTGGGAAGAGCGGAAGTGCCGCCAGCTTTTTTTATGGCGATCGCGCTTTTGGTTATCCCTTCAATCAGGCTACTCAAAGAGCGGTTCTCCAATTTTGCCCACTGATTCAAAAACCTTTTCTCTTCCTCCTCTATCAGAAATGTGATTTTTGCCTTGGTCATTGCAAATATGTTTTAAGAGGGAAAAGGGATACCCCTTTCTTAATTATTATCATACTCTTCCCACTTTACAGGCGGATGTTCGGAATTGTTCTGAATATCTGTTGATTAATTCTGAAGATATAATGATATACTTTTTTGTGTCAGTCAACGAGAACTGTCACAGACGTAGATTAAAGCGGCAAGGGTTCAAGCTTAGCAACTCTCCCTCGCCGCTTATCTAAAACACCAGAGGTAACTCTGATGCAATTCTATTTTGAGGCATCAAAGTTAAAACTCAGATAAATACTCATGACGCAGCTGCCCTACTTCCTTTAGAAA
>JAAHGS010000317.1 GCA_010692645.1 Symploca sp. SIO2E9 | reverse complement strand
TAAGCTAGGTGGTTCTAAAACATTTAAATGCCCCAGCTGCCATCATGTGTACGACCGTGACTGGGGCGGCGCTCGAAATATTATGCTTCGAGCTTTGAGGGACGGCTCCTTTGCCTTGAACATAAATGCTCAAGGCATCGCAATCGCGTATGACTCTTTTTTCCAGAGTTGTCCAGCGTAAAACCGTCAGCAAATCTCAGTTGGTAGAGGTTCTGGTTTGCTTTCCTTCCCTACCTGTGGTTGATCAATCCATATCTGAATGTCTTTAAATCGGTCTAAAGTTTTTGTATCCTGTCGACTCAAGCGCAAGGCAAAGCGGTCAAGCAAGTGAGGAGAAACCATACCAACTTCACTACTAGCACAACCTGCTAACCAACAAAGATTTGGTTGCCAATGAGCTTGCTGCCCATGACGCTCCAGATGTGCTACATCCGCCCCCATTAAAACGACACAAGCCCTTGCTGCTGCTAGACTCAGCTTAGTTAAATCTGGAATAACTACTAACTTTAATTCCGAATGCTTCTGTCCTGCTGTTAGCAAACCTGGTTTCCAGGTAAAAGGCTGTTGCTCCAATTGAGTAGGCAGCCCCAAACTTCCCCATAGCTCATCTTCAGCTTCCCAAACTCCCAGTCTCACAGAAACAACTGGATGCCCTACAACTACCTCCAAGAGCTGAGTTAGAGTTTGAGCAGCTAGCTGCAACCCCTCTGCTGAGGTATCAAACACTAAAATACTGCGCAGACCAGGACAAATCGCAGCACAAGCTAGCGATTGGGCAAAGTCCAACACCGAAAACGGTAATCGCGTCAATAGATCCTTAAAACTTAGAGAATCACTCACCGTTCAGAATCTTATTTACACGCTGGCTATCTTCCTCACTCCAAGGCATCTGGTTACTTTGGAGAGCTTCAGGACGACGGTGTTGAAGTGCTAATTGTGCTATTGCTGCCACATGCTCATTAGTCACTTGCTTTGCACCCTTGAGCGCAGCATAGGCACGAGCAGCTAAGGCAATAATATTAGATATCGACCTGCTCACCATCAACTTCACTCGTACTTTTGATAATTGGCACAGATAGCTCTCCACTTAAGATTTGACTATTTTTTAAGCTCTCGCCTGAAAGCCTGCTCTTTACAGGGGCGGGATCAAACGTGATCTACTTTTTACTTACTTTGGTAGAATGCAATGCTTTCCTACCATGATCTCAAAAATTTTTAAGTGTGGCAACCTCGACTGGATGGCTCAGAAATGGGTGAGCGAAAAAAAGAGTGGGTGAACGAGTAAGCAGACGCTCCAGAGGCGGAGACGCGGAGACAGGTCGAATTGAAATTCCAACCAAAATTTCGCTCACCCCTCAGAAATAGTTCTACAAAATCGGTAAATCAAGGACAAATCCAGGCAAGACATCTTCTCCCGACAAACTTGCGGGGAACTTAACTATCTCTACATCTCGGCCTTGACGATAAATTTCTACCTGTTGATTTTGAGGATTGATCAGCCAACCCAAACGTAAGCCACTGTTGAGATATTCCCGCATCTTTTCCTGTAGTGGCTTGAGTGCGTCTGTACGAGAGCGCAATTCAATGATGAAATCAGGACACAGGGGTGGAAACTCCTCTTGTTCTTCTTCGGTTAAAACTTCCCATCGCTCTAATTTAACCCAAGCTGCATCAGGGGAACGGTTTCCACCCTTAGGCAAACGAAAAATGGTTGAAGAACTAAAGACTTTTCCCATTAGAGTTTGACGGTTCCAGAGATTCAAGTCAGTAATTAAATCTGCCTCTCGATTTCCACTGCGTCCTCCTACAGGTGGCATAATTACCAATTCTCCTTTAACAGTGCGCTCAATGCGTAAGTCTCGGTTAAGCTGACAGAATTCAAAGAATTGGTTATCTGTCATTTCAATGACTGGAGACATTTGTAGGACTAAAGGGGTAATTTCAGTAGCTGTAGTTGCTTGTGTCATGGTCTTTGAGCTTGGGAGTTAGGTTCTTCTATGGTTGCAAATAGCTCTAACTATTAAAGATAGTAATTGGTAGCACAGCATTGGTTTAGCATTGATTCGCTAACCATTTCCTCATAGAATTAAGCCTATGGGGCTCCGCTCCTACTAAACTGCTTCTGCCCTAATTAGAACCATGACTAATCGTCCCATTATCCTTGGCATCGTCGGTGATAGCGCCGCTGGAAAAACAACTCTGACGAAAGGAATAGCCCAAGTATTGGGTTCAGATGAAGTCACGGTCATTTGTACGGATGATTACCACCGCTATGATCGCAAACAACGGGCTGAAATTGGAATTTCGGCTCTGCACCCAGACTGCAACTACCTAGACATCATTGAGCAACATCTAAGTTTACTACGCAACGGTAAACCAATCCTCAAACCAATTTATAACCATACGACTGGAAGTTTTGACCCTCCGGAGTACATCAAGCCCAGGAAGTTTGTGATTGTTGAGGGTTTACTCGGTTACTATAGTCGTATTGCTCGAGAATACTACGATGTCAAGGTATATTTGGCTCCGCCGGAGTCATTGCGTACTCAGTGGAAAATTAACCGCGATACCCGCAAGCGTGGTTACGGTGAGCAACAGGTTGTTGAACAACTGAAAAAGCGCGAACCTGATTCAGAAGAGTTTATCCGTCCCCAACGCAAGTGGTCAGATATTGTCGTCAGTTTCTACCCACCAGAGAACGACTCTCAAGAGAGTGATTTGCTGCTGAATGTACGTTTAGTCCTTAGACCAACTATACCACACCCAGACCTTACCAGAATTATTGAACCAAGCCAATCCCATTTGTGTTCAGCAATCCGTTTGGAGCTAGACCGGGATATGAGCAAACCAGTTGATGTTTTAGAAATCGATGGTCATGCCACGAGTGAACAGGTTAAGGAATTGGAGCGGATTCTTTGTAACGATGTTCCCTACTTGGGTAAATTTTGCTCTCTTGAAGGTAATCAAGACATTGGCAAAGTAATTGGTACTACTGGCGAAACACTTCAGAGTTACCCACTTGCTTTGACGCAACTGCTGATTACTTATCATATGCTCAAAGCTGCTAATCTTTATGATTCAGTGGAAACAGTTCTCAAGAAATAAAAATGTTCTAAATTTTTGTGAGCTAGATGTAGTTTAAGAGACTCAAACAGGGATTACTAAAGATAATGACCTTGCGATTGAGTCTTTGTAAGCGTACATTTTTATGACTTATAACCTGAGAATTGCCGACATCCCTACAAGTGAGCGTCCTCGGGAACGATTAATGAGTTTGGGAGCCAAAAATCTGGCAACAGCAGAATTACTAGCAATGTTGTTAGGAACAGGTCAAGGTAAAGGTAAACTCTCAGCAGTAGGTTTGGGGCAGTATATTTTGCAGGAGTTGGGCAAAGACCAGCGTGACCCCATGGCAGTGTTAAGGGACATCAACCCTCAAGAGTTGATGGACATTCACGGTATTGGACCAGCCAAGGCAACAACGATTTTAGCTGCAGTTGAACTGGGAAAACGAGCATTTCAGTCTCGACCGACAGAAGGCATAGCAATTGATAGTCCTGCAACGGCAGCAGCTGCCCTTAGTCACGAATTGATGTGGCAAAACCAAGAGCGATTTGCCCTATTACTAATGGATGTCAAGAATCGCTTGCTTGGCACTAAAGTGATTACGATTGGGACGGCAACTGAGACTTTAGCGAGTCCCCGCGAGATTTTTCGAGAAGCGCTTCGCCAAGGAGCCACCAGAGTAATTGTTGCTCACAATCATCCCAGTGGAATTGTTGAACCTAGTCAGCAAGACATTATCCTCACCGAACAGCTATTGAAGGGGGCAGATTTTCTAGATATTCCTCTACTAGACCATTTGATTTTAGGTAATGGTAATCACCAGAGCCTACATCAAACTACTAAATTATGGGAGGATTATCCAGACTATGTTTAGGATTGAGCCAAGGCTTTTTCCTGGTAAGGCAGTCCCAATGACAAAAGTTTCACCGCCTCGCAATTAGATAGCAAAATACTGGGATAAAATGGTACATAACGTGATAAATCAGACATAGTTATGTACCTTACTCCAATAGAAGCAAAAACTCGTTATGGCTATGATACTAAGACGCTTGC
>JAAHGS010000316.1 GCA_010692645.1 Symploca sp. SIO2E9 | reverse complement strand
GGCGCTTGAATCGATGAGTCGATTATACAACCAAAAAATGAAAAACTGTCGGGATAAATCCCGTCTCGTTCCACTGCCAGCCGTTAAAACAGCTGGCTAACTCTCACTCGTGGTTATTTTCTGTTTTAGATACTAAAGTCGTCGAATTGCCTCAGCGGATTTTAAAAGAAAGGCTTGATGCACTTGAGGAAGAGGAAAAGCATTGCCTCGGGCATCATCTAAGCTTAGTTTGGGAAGACCCGAAGATTGTGCCGCCCACAATGAACCTGCAATTTGACCAGGAGGTTTGTTAAAACCATGAGCGAACAACCCACTCCCCAGCCAATTTTTCAACCAATTTTTAAAGGAACTGGGGAGCCGAATCCAAATGCGATCGCGAAACTGCCTCCTCCTCCTCCCTGGCGACAGTCGGAGCGCCGTAAGCAGGAAAGGGGTAAAACTTTTCAGGCTCAAGCACATGAAATAGAGCTGGTGAATGCCGCGCTATACCTGCGCAGGCCCCTATTAGTAACAGGCAAACCAGGAAGCGGCAAAACCTCCCTCGCCTACGCCATCGCCCGAGAACTCGATTTAGGAGAAGTACTTTACTGGCCGATTACCACCAGAACTACCCTAAAAGACGGGCTTTACCTCTACGATGCGATCGCCCGCTTGCAGGATGTAGGGGAAAAGGACCGGAGCAATTTCGATAATATCGGCAAATACATCCGCCTCGGACCACTGGGAACAGCACTATTACCCTCTGACAAGCCCCGCGTGTTAGTTGTTGACGAAATCGACAAAAGTGATATTGACCTACCTAACGATTTGCTCCATATCTTTGAGGAAGGAGAATTCGAGATCCCGGAACTGGTGCGAATTGAGGAAAAAAAACCAGAAGTGACAATGCGGACAGCCTATAATGCACAGCTACAAGTACATGGGTTGCCAGAATTAGACTATGGGGATGAGTGGGAACTATACGATGAAAACAATGAGGAAGAACCCCATAAACCTACAGACAGGCGATTGCTAACGCTGCCGATTATCACCCTCGATCCTAAAGCCCTTCGTCACTGGGCGCAGGTAGTGGCAGCTATAGGAGATTTGCGCATCCCTGGACGAACCTTTGAGTTGGCGTTTGTCCAAGAGCTGGTTGCAGAAACTCCCTCACTGCAAGCGCCGGTTTCCACGACAGCTGGGCAACGGGTAGCTTTGTTCCAAGCAACAGCATCCCAGACAGCACAGAAACTGGCGGGATTGATGGCAGCAACCCCAGTCAGTCTGCCTGTAATCGACCTACTGCGGGATGAGTTTTTGCCAGAGGCACAGCAAGCTCATGTTGCGGAAGTATTGTTGAGTGGTTTATTGCGGCGCTGTGATACAGATAACGACCAAAAGTGTCACTATGAGTTTTTTGGAGATGGATCTCCAGAACCGAGCGATCGCGTGCGATATTTGCTACTGGATGGGCTACCGGAAGATAAAGCTGTTAGTGTTCTTGATCGGCTATCACAAATTATCACCCAGAAAGCTGGTCGCAGCCTCAACAGTTTTGAAGCGTTTCTTGCTAATTTGCAGGAGTCAGAATATGATTTTGGTGAAGCTGTGCTGCCATTTGCACGGGTGGGTCTAGATACGCTCCTCCGTATTGGGGGTGACTATGCTGCTATTGCTCGTCGTTACTCTCTGGAACAACTATTGCCCAGCACTCCCAATGGAGAAACAAAGACTACTCAAGAGGTTCCGGGTTCAGAAGAACTGACCCTTGAAGGCTTCCCACCATTAAAAAACTTTGAATTTAAAATAGCAACTATACCTACTGAGGATGAGACTGAAACACCTCCAGATATTAACCTACAACCTTTTGATTTTGAAGTCGCACTTATAGAGGTTAATCAATCTGTTCTATCCAGCGCCGACAACCCTATCGATATTCTGGATGAAGAGTTTTTGTCTAAAACAAGAGAAAATTTAAACGATCTTCAACAACTAATCTTAAAGGGAGCATTTACTAATCAAACCTATGAGCAAATCGCCACCTCGGCTGGCAACGTGGTAAAACAGTTGCCTGTAGGGATACGGCCCCATCTCAGTAAATATTTACGTAATAATGTTGCTCCCAATCTCTGGAAAGTTTTATCAGAAGTTCTTGGTAAGAAAATTACCAAAAAAAATGTAAAAAAAGTGATTGAAGAGTGGGTAGCTTATCGTCACCTGACTATTCGCCGTGTTCAGAGGGAAAACCATTATTTTACCCAAGACTTAGGGAAGGGAATTGGGTTAGAGATGGTACAGATTCCCCGTGGTACTTTTACCATGGGCGCACCAAAAGAGGAGGAAGACAGCAGGAGTAGCGAACGTCCCCAACACCAAGTAAAAGTCCTATCCTTCTTCATGGGCAAATATCCCATCACCCAGGAACAGTGGAAAGCCGTAGCGGCATTAGACAGAATTAACCGTGACCTAGAACTAGAACCATCTAACTTTAAAGGAGATAACCGTCCTGTAGAGATGGTTTCTTGGTACGATGCGGTAGAGTTTTGCTCACGCCTTTCTGAATATACCAATAGAAGCTACCGCCTCCCCAGTGAAGCTGAATGGGAATATGCTTGTCGTGCTGGTACTACTACACCCTTTCATTTTGGCGAGACCATTACATCTGAACTAGCAAACTATAACGCTGAGTATATTTACGGTGCTGGAGTCAAGGGTTATTCTGCCAATGAGACAACAGCTGTGGGTAGCTTTAGTGTAGCTAATGCTTTTGGGCTATATGATATGCACGGGAACGTTTGGGAATGGTGTCAAGATGATTGGCATGAGAGCTATGAAGGAGCACCGACAGATGGCAGTGCATGGCTGGATAAGAATGAGAATCTTTCTCAAAAGACAAGTCGTGCTGTACTGCGGGGCGGTTCGTGGTTCAGCGCTCCTAAGTACTGCCGCTCGGTCTACCGCAACTGGGACGATAGGGCGGAGCGTGGTCTCATCGACGGCGATGTCGGTGTTCGTGTGGTGTGCGGGCTCGGGAGGACTCTTGAGTAGCCCTTTACCCTTTTACCTTTTTGCCCTTTGTGAGCGTAGCGTAGGGGAGCGATCTAAAAATTTTTTTTTAAATAGCCATGGTAAAGACAGGCATTAAATACACTCAAGGGAAAGCACAATATTATATTGAAAAGTTGGGTAATCAAGTTGAACTAGAAATGGTACTCATTAAAGAGGGTACTTTCGCAATGGGGGCACCAGAAACTGAAGAAGGTAGCAGAGATTCGGAACGTCCCCAACACCAAGTAACAGTTCCATCCTTCTTCATGGGCAAATATCCCATCACTCAGGCACAGTGGAAAGCTGTAGCGTCATTAGAAAAAGTTAACCGCGATCTAAAACTAGAGCCATCGAGATTGAAAGGAGATAATCTGCCTGTAGAACAAGTTTCCTGGTACGATGCGGTGGAGTTTTGCTCACGCCTTTGTAAATATACCAACAGAGCCTACCGCCTCCCCAGTGAAGCTGAATGGGAATATGCTTGCCGTGCTGGTACTACTACACCCTTTCATTTTGGGGATACGATTACAACTGATTTAGCTAACTATCGAGGTACGGACGATGAAGAGTTAGGATGGTCAGCTTCTTATGGTCGAGGTCCCAAAGGTATTTACCGTGAGGAAACAACAGCTGTGGGAAGCTTTGATGTAGCTAATGCCTTTGGGCTATATGATATGCATGGCAATGTCTGGGAATGGTGTCAAGATGATTGGCATAAGAACTATGAAGGTGCACCGACATATGGCAGTGCATGGCTGGATAAGAATAATAATCCTTCTCAAAGAGAAGGTAGTGCTGTACTGCGGGGCGGCTCCTGGTTTGACTTTCCTAGGCTCTGCCGCTCTGCCTTCCGCTTCTCTTACGATAGGGCGGAGCGCGATATCATCATCAACTCTTTCGGTTTTCGTGTGGTGTGCGGGTTCGGGAGGAGTCTTCGGTAGCCCTTTGTGAGCGTAGCGGAGCAATCTAAAATTTTTTTTCAATGAATTTTGTGTAGTGGAACATATCTATAAAATGTTGACACTCCTCGCGCTGAAGCAACGAGGATTCTTTCTTCACGGGGATTCTTATGAACTTGCCCTCAGAAAGCATACACCGACTGTCCGGCGGCGTTTGAAGCGATGTTTTTCCAATTCTCGCCTAACGATTCCCACATTTGTACAAGATTTAGGATTTATACTACCAGGGTTCCGG
>JAAHGS010000315.1 GCA_010692645.1 Symploca sp. SIO2E9 | reverse complement strand
ACATACTATCATTATTAAAAGGGTTGGGAGTTCAACCCTAGGCGTAGGAGATGTTAGACAGGCTGTGCCTGCAATCTCACCCTTGATGCCTGAATCCCACGAATTGAATTCGTGGGAGTGGCTCAATACTGCTCTAGCGATTCTGGCAAGGCGGCATGAGATCAGGAGTGGTCGTGGGTGTGTGGGCTGCGCGAATGGCTTCTGTGTTGGGAGCAATCGCTCTTTCTTTCCGTCCCTCCTCTGCTGTCTTAGAATCAAGGGGAATCCACTCGGTTATGAGCGTATCTGCATTGAGCGGCTCATCAGGAGGAGGCGGCGAACCCCCTTTTCCAATGTCGTAAAATTGAACAGTGTCTTGTCCATCACTAGCTTGGCAGCCCTCAGCCACATCCGTACTGCGAGGTTCGTCGGGCAAGTTGGTTAAGCTGCCAGTGGGGTCAAATAACGTATTGAGTTCCACCACACCCGGTGCGCCGAAATCAGAACTGGCATCAATGTCATTGGTTCCATTACCTGGAATGGCTCTGCGCTCCTCTATGCCAAAGATGCCTAGGGCATCAATAGAGATTCTGCCGCCGTTTCCCTCGAAAGCCTTGGCGATGATGTCACTGCCATTTGCTTCTTCTGGAGGCAAGGCAATCAGAAATCTGCCATCAATGGTGACGTTACCGCCTTTGGCATTATTGAAGGCCTCGGCAGAAATAAGGCTTTCGTTGCTCAGGGTCAAATTCTGCGACAGTTGTAGGGTGATATTGGCTCCGCCTTCACCTGTCCCCTCTCCTGTTTCAGCAGTGATGCGACCTTGGTTCATTGACACAGAATCAGCGGCGATGTTGATATTCCCCGCTTGTCCTTGGGGGCTGCTAACTGTGACTTGCGCCTCATCGGAGATGGACAATTCCTGAGTTTTGATGAACAAACTTCCTGCCGTACCTCCCTCGGTAGCTTCGACCAACAGTCCCCCCTCACCTGCTAGTTCGACAAACCTAGCAGGTTCCTCATTAGCATTGATACTCAAACTACCAGCTCGACCTGTTGTAGTTGAGGCAGAAATCTCGCCATTGTTCACTTGTAAAGTGTTCAAATTCCTCAGCCTGATGTTCCCACCACGGCTTGAAAATGTTTCAGCAGAAATCTCACCTTGATTTTTCAGCAGGATGGAGCCAACTGCAACTTCTATATCGCCTGCCAACCCAGAACCTTGACTATTTACCGCAACCCGCCCCCCATTTTGAATCTTCGCTGTCCTAGAGTCAATGAAAATCCTCCCCCCGTTCCCTGTTGAGCTGGGAGTAGTGTTAGCAAATAACCCGCTCTCTGAACCTTGATTACTCACCACATTTTCTCCAAATCGAGCCATTCGGTCAGTAAAAGTTGGGTCACTGCCAGAAATAGTGATGCTGTCATTGATATCCAGAGTAATGTCTCCTGCACGTCCACTACTAAAAGTGGTTGCTAAAAGCTGTCCTCCACCAGTTGCTTCAAAGGTATTAGCATTGATAGTGATGTCACCCGCCTTACTGGAATTGCCAGTGAAAGCCTCCACAACCCCACCGTCTGCTAAGCGAAATGCTCCTGTGTTAACAATGATACTTCCCGCAGAACCTGTCGTTCCTCTTTCGGCAGCAACAAGCAAACCACTAGAGAAGCCCTCTAGTTGTCTGATTTCTGAGGGGGTGAAGATAAGTTGAGCAGGAGTCACGCCAGAGATACTGACAAAATCTGTCGTATTGACGCGAATGTTCCCGCCTTTCCCACTGCCACCTGGACGATTGCTCAGTTCTTGGCCAATAGCAGCACCAATCTGAGCACCATTGGTGAGGGTCAGCGATCGCGCCCAAATATCAATGTCACCGCCACTCCCAACGCCTCCCAATATTACGCTACTGCCAATGTTGCTCTGGTCAAGGGAAACGAACTCATCAACCTGTACCCTAATATCTCCCGCATTTCCCTGACTTAGGGTCGAACTTTCAATCACACTCGCATCGCTTAGCGACAACGACCTAGCTTTTATGCTGATATCACCCGCCTCACCTATCGCTCCTAATCCGACTTGAGTCAAGAGTACATTGTTAAAGCGAATCAAATCTATGCCGTTAAACATTATGGGGGTGAAACCCTCAAGTGTAACAGCCTCACGCACATTAACATCGATTGTTCCAGCGTCCCCCTGTCCGAAGGTGCTAGTAGACACATAAGCACCATTGCGGAGAGTTAGTGACTCAGCAAAAATCTCGATCCCATTGCTGTTGCCTACTGCTTCAGGTGTCACTACACTTATTACTCTCGTAGGTAAATTAGTGTTCTTGCTTCCATCTAAGACCACAGAACCATTTGCTCGAAGCGAGATTTTGCCAGAATCCCCCTGTCCGAAGGTGATAGTAGTTATCTGAGCGCCATTCTGGATGCGTAGCGATTCAGCCTCAATCTGGATATTTCCACTTTGTCCTATTGCTCCCTTTTCTAGTGTGCTAAGAACTCCACTGACTCTTCCAAGATCATTTTCCCCATCAATCGTGACAGTATCGCGAACATTAATATTGACATTTCCCGCATCGACCTGTCCTAAAGCGCTGGTAAACAGTAAAGCACCATTAGTCAAAGAAAGATTCTCAGCGATAATATTGATATCGCCGCCTTTTAAGCCAAGTACATTCGTATAGTTCTCACTGGAGGTGGAAACCAGGCTATTAGTAATAGAGATAGCCTCGTCACTTTTGAGGGTGATATCTCCTTGCAACCCAATGGAAAACAATCCACTATCTCGATGGTTCAAGCCAAAAATATCCACTCCGCGAGCGCCCTGAACCAGTAACTCTCCTCCAGCAGCAGCAATGAAGGGATTTTCCTCACTATCCCGCAGAAGCACAGTATCCTTTGCCAGCAGTTGCATATCTCCGACTGTTGCTAGCTGACTTTCTACTAACGTCAGATTTTCTGTAGCTGACAGCGTTGCTGTTTGAGCATTGAGTCGCCGTACCGTAACATCACCAGCCTCAATAGGCAAGCCCGACTCGGCTAGCTTCACCTGCCCTTCAGAACTCACGGTTACTCCCGTATTCTCTCCCCACTCCATAATCACTTCCGGCAATGAAACTGCCGACAATGAAACTGGGCTACTATCAGGTGGTAGCGGTTTTATCTCCTGACTCAGCATCTGCCCTGACTGCTCCAACTGCACCACAGACATCTCAACGTCTGCCCCAACACCAGGTACAGCCACCACAGCTATCTCACCACTCGGTGCCAACAGTTCACCCGTACTGACAACCGTACCTCCTGCTAAAGTGAGGTTTTGACCCGCTTCTACCTCCAGGTTCCCACCATTGACAATCGTTCCCGGCTGCTCACCCTCAAACTGCAAGCCAATTGGTGCGGTAACATTAACCATCAGCAGAGGAGGTGCTTCTGGATTTGTAGCACTGAAGGTTGACCCCTCTGGAAAGGTGACGCTATTAGCAGTGCTGGCAACAAACGAACCTTTGAGATCTAAACTGGCATTGGGACCAAACAGAATGCCGTTGGGATTGAGCAAAAACAGATTGGCATCTCCTAACACCCCCAGTGTTCCATAAATATCAGAGGTATTACTGCCAATTACTCGACTAAAGATAGTCTCGACACCAGCCGGATTGGAAAAATAAACTCCGCTACCTTCAGGGATACTAAAGTTCTGAAAACTGTGAAAGAGATTAGTACCGCGAATCGCTCCGCCATCAATCCGGTCAACTTTCTGATTGAGCGGTGTAACCACAGAATTTTCTTGGTCGAGAGTGTTGTCAGGGATAATCTGAGCTAGAACACTTTCTCTAGTAACGAGGGTTGCTCCGCTCAGGACAAAGGCAGTCAATACCCATGATTTTCCAGGCAAGTACTGGTTGCTTGTATTTGCTATCACAGAAAGTTCTCTTGACAGTATTGGGGCGCTATCTCTGAAAATTTGCTAGAAAACCTTTACTTTGCTAAGATAACAAAGTAATACTAGACTTACAAGACATTTTCTTAAACTTTATACAAATTTAAAAAATACTTTTGATAATTTTTTTTGTTGAAAAAATAGACGTTTTTATTCTTAGTAAAAAATATTACGCGGAGTCTGATTCCTATAGCTCCTCAGCCCCCCTCAACCCCCTTAATAGGAAAATCTCGGAGCTGATCATGGATAATCAAGCTTAGAACTATCGGCTTTTCCCTACTCCCTGCTCCCTGCTAAGAGCTCCCTCTCCTTACCACCAGA
>JAAHGS010000314.1 GCA_010692645.1 Symploca sp. SIO2E9 | reverse complement strand
TGGACATATTTTAGAGTCCCTGGATTTAGAAGTTCGTCGTTGGCGTTGTCCATCTTGTCAAGTTGAAAACGACCGAGATGGGAATGCTGCATTAAATATTAAAAGGGTTGGGAGTTCAACCCTAGGCGTAGGAGATGTCAGACAGGCTGTGCCTGCAATCTCTGCTTGATGCCTGAATCCCACGAATTCAATTCGTGGGAGTGGCTCAATGAGATTAACAACTTATGTCTAAACGCTTCTCAACAGGAATTTTTAAACTCTTCACCTTGCTACTGGGACTATGGCTGACATGGGATTTGATTTCTCACTTAGTGGCAGAAATTTTTTGGTTCAACGAAGTTGGTTATCTACCAGCATTTCTGTCGCGCTTACAGATACAGCTTAGTATTTGGATTGTCGCCTTCAGTGTCTCGGCTGGATTTTTACTGGGCAATTTGTTACTAGCTAACCGACTCAAGTATCCCCAGCAGTTGCTAGAGCCCGTGAAAATACCACTAAGCACTTCCTTGCCTAGGTCGAATTTACTAGTGAGCAGCCAAGGTATGGGAGTTATTGACTCAAAACTCCCTACAGGTGTCAAGGCAATTGCCCAAGCAACTGGCAATCCTCCCCAGCCCCTTGCCTGGAGATTGCGAGTACTCCTACCAGTCGTACTTTTACTTTGCACTTTGGTGGGAGTTATGTTGCTGCACTACGGCAGAGCAACCTTGGACTTTTGGCATCCCAATTTGAGTGTCCCTGATGTCACCCTCAACCTGCCCTCTCTGTTTAATTGGTTCTCAGTTAGAGAGTTCTTCTTAGAGCAGTTGCCGGAACAAATTTGGCTGCTAGTTCCACTAGTGGCAATGGTAATCGCACTGATTGCTAATCCTCACTTCTGGTTAAATGCCAGTGCCTTGGGACTAAGTTTTTGTTGGTCGTTGGTTCTTGCTGGACATTGGGACAGGATTTTTCAGTATTTCTATCCTACTGCCTTTGAAGCTGATGAACCACTATTTGGACATGATCTTAGTTTCTATGTATTTAAGTTACCAATGTGGCAGCTATTGGACTTTTGGCTGGGAGGATTGTTTCTCTTTGCTTTAGTGGGAGTAATGCTGACTTATTTACTTTCGGGAGATAGCCTCTCTCAGGGTAAATTTCCAGGATTTTCTCAGTACCAACTGCGCCACTTGTACGGATTAGGCACTGGGATTACTGCCATGACTGCTATTCATTTTTGGTTGTTGCGTTTCACGTTACTGTATTCTCCCCGTGGCGTTACCTACGGTGCCAGCTATACTGATGTCAACGTCCAATTGCCAGTTAATACAGGATTAAGTATCCTGGCGATCGCAATTGCTATTTTTTTGCTCTTGAGGACTATTTTCTGGTTCCGGCACGTTCACACCACTGGTCGTGCAGCTTTGGTATTGTGGGGGGTATATCTGGCAGTGGCTGTAACAACTGGTGTTGCCCTACCAGCAGCAGTGCAGCGTTTTGGTGTTCAACCTAACGAATTAGCGCGAGAAAAACCTTATATTGAACGCAGTATTGCCCTGACGAAAGCTGCCTTTGATTTAGACAATATTGAGGTTAAAACTTTTAATCCTGAAGGCAGACTAAGCTTCAATGAATTAGCAGCAAACGAATTGACAATTCGCAATATCCGTCTCTGGGATAAACGCCCCCTACTAGCAACCAATCGTCAGCTGCAACAAATCCGACCATATTATCGATTTCCCGACGCCGATATTGACCGTTATACCCTCAAAGTAGAACAGGGAAGCAGCAGAGATAGGGGGAAGGAAGCGTCTCAAATTCCTCCATCCTCTACTGATAGCGAGAAACGACAAGTAATCATTGCCGCTAGGGAGTTAGACTATGATGCGGTACCGGAAGAGGGAAAAACTTGGGTTAATAGACACTTAATCTATACTCACGGATATGGTTTTACGATGAGTCCTGTCAATCAGGTGAGCGATGGGGGACTTCCATACTATTTTGTCAAGGATATTGGTGTCGGTACCAATGCTAGTGAAGAGGGCGCTTTATCCACATCTAGTCCAGAAGTTAGGGATAGTATTCCCATTGGCACGCCCAGGATTTATTACGGAGAAAAAACCAATACCTATGTGATGACTTCGACAAAAGTTAAGGAATTAGATTACCCAAGCGGTTCGGAAAATGTCTCTAATACCTACGATGGTAGGGGCGGTATCTCTATCGGTTCAATGTGGCGACGGCTGCTATTTGCCCAGTATTTGAGAGACTGGCAAATGCTGTTAACTGAAAATTTTACTTCTCAGAGCAAACTGCTATTGCGCCGTAATATTAAGCAAAGGCTGCAAGCAATCATTCCTTTTGTGTACTATGACCAAGACCCCTATCTGGTGACGGCAGATATCGGTGATGCCAATAATCATCTCTACTGGATTGTTGATGCTTACACTACCAGTGATCATTACCCCTATTCTGACCCTGGTAAAGGCAAATTCAACTATATTCGCAATTCCATTAAAGCTGTTATTGATGCCTACAACGGTGAGGTTAACTTCTATATTGCTGATCCAGAAGACCCAATTATTAAGACTTGGAGTAAGATTTTTCCCAATCTCTTCCAACCACTAGCAGATATGCCTACTGCCCTTCGTAGTCATATTCGTTACCCTGTGGATCTATTTAGCATCCAATCAGAGCAGTTGCTCAACTATCACATAACTGACCCCCAGGTATTCTATAACCGCGAAGATTTGTGGCGAATTCCTCAAGAGATTTATGGCAATGAGTCACAACCAATAGCTCCTTACTACCTAATTATGAAACTGCCAGGGGTGAGTTCAGAGGAGTTTATCGTACTTCAACCCTATACTCCCGTAGCACGTAACAACTTGATTGCTTGGCTAGCTGCTCGTTGTGATGGAGATCAATACGGTAAACTGCTACTTTATGAGTTTCCCAAACAGGAACTAGTATACGGTCCCGAACAGATCGAAGCCCTGATTAATCAAGAACCTGAGATTTCTGAGCAAATCACTCTTTGGAATCGAGAGGGTTCACGGGTAATTCAGGGTAATCTTTTGGTAATTCCTATTGAGCGATCGCTACTCTATGTTGAACCTTTATATCTAGAAGCTGAACAAAATAGCTTACCGACTTTAGCACGAGTGATTGTGGTTTACCAAAATCGGATTTTCATGCGGAAGACTCTCAAAGAGTCACTTAGGGCGATTTTTGAAGAAGGGAGTAGGGAGTAGGGAGATGGGGAGTTAAAGACGCGGGGACACGGGGACACGGGGACGCGGGGACTTTCAAAGGATCGGGATTTAACCCCAACCAATTTTAGGCACCGCAAGTGACGGTGGGGTATTTGACCCATATTAATTTCGTTCTGGGTTTCCTTTGTTAACGTGAACCGCTAACCAGAGACAAGCAGGCTCAGAAGTTGTATACTCAATTCGGTGCTTCTGGTGGGCAGGGATGAACACATAATCTCCTTTCCCAAGTTTAATTGTAGAACCGTCGGCATAAGATATCTCAGCTTCCCCTTGTAACAGAATCACCCACTCGTCAGTATCTTGGTCGTACCATTCTCCTGCTGGTGTAGTTTGCCCAGTAGAAATAATGCGTTCGAGTGAACTACCCACACTGACCTAACGGTACAGTGTGGGCTTCTGACTTCGCGGGGGAGTGCCTCAACTTGGACGGACGCCCAAGCCTTGGTCTTACCTCCCCTCCATCAGCAGCAATCCCAGTTCCTGAGACCGAACAGCCCTCCGGGCATCCTACGGCAAGCATTCTGATCCCCTCTGCTCTGATATTTATTGCCGCGTTACCATCTCGATCATGGTGAGTTCCACAGCTTGGACATTTCCATTGTCGAACCTCCAACGGCATCTCACTTACTTGATAGTGGCAATTGCAGCAGAGCTTGGAGCTAGGAAACCATCTATCAATTTCTACAAGTACCTTGCCTTCTTTATCCAACTTGTATTGTAGGAAATTGACAAACGTTCCCCAACCTACATCAGATATTGCCTTCGCTAGTTTATGGTTACGTTCGCGAAGCGTGCGCGAAGCGCACACCATGCCCTTAACATGTAAACTTTCGACTACGATGACTTGGTTATCGTCAACAAGCTTTCTTGATAGCTTATGCAAGTAGTCTTGACGGACATTACTAACTCGTTCGTACACCCTAGCCACCAGTTTCCTAGCTTTATTCCTTGATGATGACCGCTCCAAAAACGCTAACAATTGCTAACATTTTCTTCCTGCTTCACCCTGGTAGTGTCGGCACTATCGGGTCCGCAGGCTGACACGGGCAAGCTGCCCGCCATTGCCACGCCACTTGCTACACT
>JAAHGS010000313.1 GCA_010692645.1 Symploca sp. SIO2E9 | reverse complement strand
AATCCAAAGCTTCTGCAATTTGTTGTGCGCTTAACCCCAAATCTAATAACCTAGGTATAGCATCCCGTCGCGCCTGCGCCTCTTGCTGCAGTGCCTGCTCCGTTTCCTTGTGACTCAAGAGCCTCTTATCCGTTTGAGGTTCATAAAAGCGCAATTCCCCCTCAATCACTCGTAAATCCAAACCCAAGACACCACTGTAAATCGATAAAACTCCATCAGGTAAAAACCTCGGTGCCATCGCCTGGTACTTACCCTCAAAAAGACGAGAACCTTTGAGCTGAGGCTGGAGATAATCCCCTGTTGGGTCATACTGAAAATACTCTTGCACTCCCATGCGAGCATACTTTTGAGGTTTTTCCTGCTCATCATTCTCTTGGGTAGTCAAAGAAGTCACTTCTAAAACAAAACTCGTAACCTGATAATCTTCTTCCCAGAGCTTATAACTGAGGCGCTTTTTCTTCTCCACCCCAAACACTACAAATACATCAGGAGCTACCACCGCGCTAGGTATACCCTGTCTGTAGTAAATAAATAAATTCCCAGAGACATAAACATCGTCCCGCTCTTGAAAATAGATGTCTAGAGCTTCAACACCATAAATTAAATAATCTCTTGCGGGATCACTCTCTGCCATCGGTGTACCATCGGAGTCAGGATAAATAATCTCCGTTTTGAGTTGATTGCTAGAAACGGTCATAACCCGAAGACCAAGAACTTAACAGGAACTGGTTTAACAATAACATTCAGCAGTGATGTTGGATGTTCATAGTTTATTGTTGATCGTTCATTGGGAATGTAGACCAAAGCTGCCTTTATATAGCGTTTCTCGAATAACTGAGATACACCTAGTTCTGTTCCCTACTCCCTACTCCCTGCTCCCTACTCCCTGCTCCCTGCTCCCTAAAACCAAGAAGTTTGTATCTCACTAAGAAAGAGAAGTGCTATATTTTCCCCCATGAGCAATGAACCATGAACCATGAACACCACCTAGTAATAGTAAGGATTTTTCGGTTCAGTAATTTTTTCTAGAGAACTTGCAGCAATTGCCAACTGACGTTTACCATCTAAAGTTTCGGTAATCATTTGACCTTTAATTTCTAACCAAGTGTCAGGAGGATAAGCCTGACGATGACTATCAAGTTTGACTACTAGCCCCACAGGATAAGCATCAGCCGCACAGCAGGTAATTACAAAGCGGGAAATCAATAGATATTGCGGCGGCAAATTTGGTGGATGAACTACAAAACCCTGCACCTTGACAGATTGACCAGTATAAGCGTCAGGTTCTGGATAAACATAGAGCGTCCTTACCCATTCTATTAGCGATCGCTCTTGAGGTTTGTTGAGGCTGCCAAAGGCTTGAGGTTGCACTCTCGAAGCAATCGCCAAGTCAGTAACACCTCGCTTAATGGCTGTCTGACTAGCAAATACCTTTGGTGTCACTAATAATCCAGCAATGGCAGCAGTTAATAATAAAGCACTACTCCAGCCTGGGGGAAACAAGGTTGTATGTTGAGCCACTGTTGTTGGCACTCTTTTACCCAATGCCCTTTGACGTAACTCAACCCAAAGTGCCAAAGCTCTCCAAACTGCGAACATTAACAAAGCCAAGCCAGTGGCAATCACCAGAATTGAGTAATTGGGGTGAATCAGCAGATTTAACTTGCCATTTAGCCAGTATTTGAGCATCAAAATGCCCCAGGCAGCAAGGGCTAAGATGTCCAATAGGGGAAAGAAAAGGTTTCTCAGGGAGGGGCGTGACAGGTGAGGATGTCCTGTGTTGCGATTTGAACTCATCAATTACAACCTTGAGTCCCTCAAGGCATCAAAGAACAACTAGCCAAAATGCAGATTAACTATCAAACTTAACAAGAAAGTCAACTGTGCTACCAGGGCAAACAAATAAATGATCGCCCTAGTCTTAAATACAGATAGCATCAAGCCAATCGCTTTAATATCAATTGTCGGTCCGAAGACCAAAAAAGCCAACAAAGAGCCACTAGTAAAAGTTGAAGCAAAGGCAAGGGCAAAGAAGGAATCTACGGTTGAACAAATTGACACCACTGCTGCTAAGAGCATCATCGCTAAAATCGAGGTTACTGGACCTTGACCAAGACTAATGATAATTTCGCGGGGGATGCCGACTTGAATTGAGGCTGCGATCGCACTACCAATAACTAAGATACCTCCTAACTCCCGCAATTCCTGCACCACATTCTCTAAAAATAAACCCATTCGGTGTGGTAATCGCTGGCTTGGTTTGGCAGTAGGTAGAGCTTGCGTTTGCAGAAGACGAGCATCCATCTGCAAAGGTTCTCCTGTTTGACCTAGCAAAAATGAACCAGATTGCAGGAGTGCTGGTTGCTCTTGTTTCTGGGTAGAAGAGGAACTAGTGCCGCTGCCCGGATTCTTCTGTGAAAATATTATTGAACGAGCAAGAGTCGGTTGTAGCAGAGGACGCAAATCAGTTTGAGAACTGAAGATGCAGCTAATAAAGATGGCGATACCTAGAGAAAATAATACCCTCAAAAGGACAATTTCTGGTTGGTCTCGAAAAGCTACCCAGGTTGCCCAAATTACAACTGGATTAACCGTAGGTGCTGCCAGCAAAAACCCGATTGCCACTGCTGTCGGTGCCCCTTGGAGCAGCAGACGCCTCGCCACTGGCACATTACCACACTCGCATACCGGAAACAGAAAGCCCCCAAAACTGCCAAAAATTGCCCCAAGCAAGGGATTGCGAGGCATAGCAGCCATTAGCTTACGCTCATCGATAAAAAACAGCAGCAAGCTAGATAACAAAACCCCCAGTAACAAAAAAGGAATTGCCTCGACAAGCAAACTTAAGAAAAGTGTAAAGGCAGTGTTGAGCTGATTCATGGGTTTTGCTGTTGGAGATGTACTTCACCTCAATGACGCCGCCAGCGCTATTTTATCGATAAATAGCTCTTAACTTAGGACAACAGTTAAAATATAGTACATTGATACCAATAAAAAAACTTCCTGATTGTGTTTAAGCTCAGCCCGTCATGACAGTAGCCACCACCTCTGTTGAAACTAATCCGATTGTGCTGAGAATGCCCCCAGCACTGGATATGAATGATGAGCAGTTTTTTGAATTGTGTCAGATTAACCGGGAATTACGCATCGAGCGCACATCAAACAGAGAGTTAATCATTATGCCTCCAACTGGGAGTCAAACCTCTGATAAAAATTCCGAGATTAATTTTCAACTACGGCTATGGAACCGCCAAAGCAAGTTAGGGAAGGTATTTGAATCTTCTGGTGGCTTTAAACTGCCCAATGGTGCAGCTCGTTCCCCTGATGCCTCTTGGGTCCAGTTGGAGCGCTGGCAAGCCCTCAGTAGAGAACAAAGAAGAGGTTTTGCTCCTCTATGCCCAGATTTTGTGATTGAACTGCGTTCCCCCAGCGACAGGTTAGAAGCTCTTGACAACAAGATGAATGAATATCTCGACAATGGCGCTAAGTTGGGGTGGCTGATTGACCCAGATCATCGTCAGGTTTATATTTACCGTACTGGTGCTGATGTTGAGCAATTGGACAACCCTGCTACAGTTAAGGGAGATGAATCTTTACTACCTGGTTTTGTGCTAGTTATGGAGGAAATTTGGCTCGAAAGTGTTTAAGAGTACAAATCAAACTCAGATGGAATTTTGACACTCCTCGCGAGTAGAGCAACGAGGATTCTTTCTTCACGGGGATTCTTATGAACTTGCCCTCAGAAAGCATACACCGACTGTCCGGCGGCGTTTGAAGCGATGTTTTTCCAGTTCTCGCCTTAACGACTTCCACATTTGTACAAGATCTAGGATTTATGCTACCAGGGTTCCGGATCAGAAGTTGTCCGCTAGACCTACTTCGCCTTTTGTATGTGCGCATTACCGCTAATACTATTCTACTATCAATCCCATTGTTTATCAATATTGCTCCCACAAAAAGCCGTCAAACGAAGGACGGGGCTTGAATCCCATATTTTTGGTCATGACTCAACCTTGTGCAGGACTATTTTTACCTAATCCGGCAAGAATGCCCTCGCTTTTAGCGACGGGATGAATTGCCAGTGAGGAGCATTTATGCTAGTATTTTATCATGATGCATCGGTGATAAATGTTAGTCTACGAAACCAAGTTAAAAGGTAATCAACATCAGTATGAAAGGTTAAACGAAGCCATTCGTACTGGTTTGTTTATCCGTGTGCGACGTGAAAGTCGTGTATAGGTGCATCAGCACTAAAGACTGAGGAGCCGTCTCCTCTATGGGACTCCTTCCCCATATTCCCATGTAAAAGGGTCAAGTACCCCGCCTACCGAAGTAGTAAGCA
>JAAHGS010000312.1 GCA_010692645.1 Symploca sp. SIO2E9 | reverse complement strand
AACATTTCAGTCTAAGTACTGGATAAACGCTTCTGGACAGATGAGCCTCTTGTGTCTTGATGAAAATCAATACACTAAGTTCGCTGGTTGAAGGAAGAATCCCTCGTCTCTGGCGAGGGAGTGTCAATTCTCCCCTTCCTACCCCTCCCCTTCTTTCCCTCTATAGGATCATGATCAAGTTTTCCAGATTTTTAGTTCAAACCCAGTAAAAGGTTATTGTAAACAAAACTTTTTAGGATAAATCCAATGGGGCGAATGTTGAGGCAAATTTGGCAGAAGCTTGTTGGCTTGTTTCAGCATCTGTTTGGTTTCTTACTCAAACCTTCGTCAAAAAAAGGGAAGCGCGCCAGTGCTACTTCCCCTCGCCCCCAAAAGCACTTTAACCACAAAGATGTGAAGGAGACAAAAACTCGACCACCACTAGAAAATTTGGATTACGAGTACCTGTTCATGCAGTTACTTGAAGGGGTGGTTTGTGGCTGGAGTCGGGAACAGGTTTTGCACTTTTTCGCTAGAAATCACTCCCCTGAGACCCAATGGATAGCATGGCTAAATGGTTTTGGGGAAAGAGTCTTAGCCTCAAAGGTGCCGAATCGAGAATTAGCATTGAGAATGGTGCATTTGGGAGAAATGGGCTGCGGGGAAATTGGAGATTTAGCTGGTGAAATTGGCAGAAAACTCTTGATACAGACGGGAGAAAATAAACGTCAAGGTGTAGATAGCACCAAGATTACAGAAAATATAGAAGTCAAACAATTACGCAAGATGTTGCAGCAGGATGCCAGCTATGTCAGGCAAACTGCCCAGCAACTGCAAATTGAGGTTACTGGGCAACAGGACATCGACTATGTTGCTGATTGGTACAACCAAGGTAATCATGAAGCAATGCTAGGAGATTTTCAAGAAGCGATCGCTAGTTGGGATCAAGCCTTGGCAATGAAACCAGATTTCTACGAGGCCTGGTTCAACCGTGCTATTGCTCTTAAGAACTTGGGGCGTTTGGAAGAGGCGGTAGAAACCTATGACAAAGCCCTTGAACTCAAACCTGATCAACATGAGGCCTGGTACAACCGTGGCATTGCCATGAGGCACTTGGGACGCATGGAAGAGGCAATCATCAGCTACGACAAAGCTATCGAGGTTAAACCTGATAAATACCAAGCCTGGAATAATCGGGGTTATGCTCTAGAGCATTTAGGGCGCTTGTCTGAGGCGTTAGAAAGTTATAATCAAGCCTTGGCAATTAATCCTGATTTTTACGAAACCTTGTACAACCGTGGCTTTGCTCTGTTTAAATTGCAGCAGTTTTCCGAGGCTATCGCTAGCTATGACAAGGTTCTAGAACTCAAACCAGATTTCTGCCAAGCCTGGTTTAACCGTGGTATTGCCTTGAGTAAGTTGAAGCAATATTCTGAAGAGATTGCCAGTTATGACCAAGTTCTGGCTCTTAAACCGGACTTCGAGCAAGCCTGGTTTAACCGAGGTGTTGCCTTAGGAAATTTGGGACACCTTGAAGAAGCAATCGCCAGCTATGACAAGGTTATAGCTCTTAAACCTCAACTGTGCCAAGCTTGGTTCAATCGGGGCATAGCCCTAGAGAATTTAGGACGCCTTGAAGAGGCGATTACCAGCTATGACCAAGCCCTTGACATTCAACCCAATATCTGTCAAGCCTGGTTCAACCGGGCTGTATCTCTGGTAAATTTAGGGCGTCTCGAAGAGGCGATTACCAGCTATGACAAAGTTGTCGAAATCCAACCAGACCAACATCAAGCCTGGTACAATCGAGCCTATGCTTTAGGTGATTTAGGACGTCTTGAAGAGGCAATCGCTAGCTATGACAAAGTTATCCAACTTCAACCAGACAAATATGAAGCCTGGTATAACCGGGGTGTGGAACTGGGTGATTTGGAACGCCATGAAGAAGCGATCGCTAGCTATGATCGAGCTCTAGAGATTAAAATCGACTTCTGGCCAGCTTGGATTGGTCGAGGTAGGGCTGCCGGCAATTCAATTGC
The DNA here is from genome assembly GCA_010692645.1 of Symploca sp. SIO2E9. Classification (GTDB taxonomy): domain Bacteria; phylum Cyanobacteriota; class Cyanobacteriia; order Cyanobacteriales; family Coleofasciculaceae; genus SIO3C6. The sequence goes on along the minus strand of JAAHGS010000312.1, from coordinate 2,384 downwards.
TAGTGAGCCAAAGCTTACTTGTCTAAGTGAGTTAGCTAAGAAAAATCCTGACCTCAACCAGCGGGACCTTCAAGGCAGAGTGGCAAGTTATCAAGAGGGATTGAGACATTGCCACCAAGAAACTCACCCAGACGGTTGGGGCTGGTTACATTGGCGTACAGGCGACGCTTACTACCTACTAGGAGAGCAAGAGCAAAAACCTAATCCCTCTTGGTTCAAAGCAGTAGTAGAGTACCTTGAGGCAGTAAAAACCCTCACTGATGTGGATTTTCCTGAGTTGCATCTGGAGATTTTGCAAGACTTGCTCAAAACCCTTCTCGGCTTAGAGAGATTAACTGAGGCACAAGAAATACAAAGGCGGGGTTTAAACCTGTTGCAAGACTTGCTCAATGAGCCTAATCGCTCTGAACACAGCAAACAAGAGTTAGCCCGTAAATTCGATAAATTTAACCACAACCAATCCTTGGAGGCAACTTAAGTTAACGCAGCCAACTAAATTCATGCAAGAATTTAGTTGGCTCTTGGTTAGGTCCTAACGTGAGGGCGACTAGCAACCCCTTAAGCTGCTTTTTCTACATTCTTTTGCTACAATAGAATGTAGAAAAAGCAGCACACTTTGGTTTAGGTCGCCTGCCAGCGACATACAAAATGGGCGTTGTCAAGCGTCGGTGCTGGGCTCAATTGAGGCGCGAAAAACCTCGCTAAAAACCCAGTTGTTTAACCAAAACAACAAATACTAGCACAGTAAAACCTTAAGAGATAACTGTACCGTGAGGCACACGGGAACAGGGAGAAAGCAAGACGTTTAACAGAGTCCTAAGTGAGTATCCTTTTATCTTGGGGTAAAAATCCCACTCGGGCTACTGGCTCAGCGCCGATACCAGTACTTTTGGTACTAGTAGTAGGGAGCTTAGGTTCGCGCAAGCCTTGTAGTTTTAAGGAAATTCGTCCGAACCAAGAATCCTACATACTTATAGCTGTGGGAATGTCAACCAGGTATACAAAGATCTAGCCGACAGCTGGTTTAGAACAGCCTTCTCTCTGCTAGAGAGAAGGCTAATTTGGGAACAGATTAAAGTTTATTTGCTCAAAGGTTCCTTAAAACTGCCCCCATGAAATTCTCTGGACAACGCTGATGATGCAAGTAGAGGGATGGTTCAATCAAGGTAATCAGCAATACAGGGTAAAAGATTGGGTAGGAGCTGTTGCTAGCTACGACAAAATCCTGGAAATTAAACCAGACTCCTACGAGGCTTGGTATAACAAAGCCAGTGCCTTAAAAAGCCTAAAACGCTATGAAAAGGCAATTGCTAGTTATGACAAAGCCCTTGAAGTTCAACCAGAATCCCACTTTGCCTGGTCCAACCGTGGCATTGCCTTGAAAAACTTAGGACATTATGAAGAGGCGATTGCTAGCTACGACAGAGCTCTCGAACTTCAACCAGACTCCCACTTTACCTGGTCGAAGCGGGGCATTGCCTTAGGGAATTTAGGGCGCTTAGAAGAAGCGATTACAAGCTACGACAAAGCCCTAGAAATTGAATCGGATAAACACGAGACTTGGAACAACCGGGGCATTGCCTTAGGGAATTTAGGGCGCTTAGAAGAAGCGATAGAAAGCTATGACAAAGCCTTGGAACTTAAGCCAGACAAATACGAAACCTGGTACAACCGAGGTGTGGATTTAGGGGAATTGGAGCAATATGAAGAAGCAGTTGCTAGCTATGACAGAGCCTTGGAACTTAAGCTGGATTTTTGGCAAGCTTGGATTGGTAGAGGCAGTGCTGCTGGAAGCTCAACTGCTGCTGATCCCAAGCCAACTTGTTTAACTGAACTAGCTGAACAAAATCCTGGTCTTAATCAGCGAGAGTATGAGGGTAGATTAGCAAGTTATAAGGAAGGGTTGAGGCATTGCCGCCAACAAACTCACCCGGAAGGTTGGGGCTGGCTCCATTGGCGCACAGGCAAGGCTCACTACCTTTTTGGGGAGCAAAATTCAAAACCTGATTCTTTTTGGCTCAAAGCGATCGTAGAGTACGTAGAGGCAACAAAAACTCTCACAGAATTTGATTTTCCAGAGTATTATCTGGAAATTTTACAAGACTTGATTAAAATCTTCTTCGGTTTGAAGCAAACTGCTGAAGCTGAAAAGTTGCAGCGCCGTGGCTCGGATTTATTAAGGCGTTTGCTTGATGAACCCAATCGCTCTGCTCACAATAAAGAAATGTTGGCTCAGAAATTTTCTAGTTTTGAGCATTGATTGGGGGAGATGGGGAGATGGGGAGAGGGGGAGATGGGGGGAGGGGGAGAGGGGGAGATGGGGAGAGGGGGAGAGGGGGGGATGGGGAGAGGGGGAGAGAGGGAGTAGAAAAGGAACGAAGATG
>JAAHGS010000311.1 GCA_010692645.1 Symploca sp. SIO2E9 | reverse complement strand
ACGCAAAATTTCGTTCACCCCAGTCAAACCCTATAAACAGTGGAGTTTTAGACCCAATATTAGTCGAAGAGTGAGGGAGTATCGAAGTATTCCTCAACTTAATCCCCCCCTCTCCCCCTCCCCCCCTCTCCCCCTCCAACCGAAGAAGGTAATAGTTGCCTTAATTTTGCTGATGGGACTTGCAGGAGGATTGACGATAAATTTTAATCTCGGTTATCTGCAAAACCACCGCCCCGACTTACTTGTCCCAATTATTCAAAAAGCTTCTGTTGCTCCCACTGTGATTGCCACAACTCATGATCACCATGGGCAGACGGGAAGAATGATGGGCTTGGCTTGGGAATTTAAACGTCTGTCGGCATCTAATGGGGAGGTAAAGGAAAGGAAAATTGCTCCTCAATTTTTCCTAGCTCATCGAGATCCAAATACCAGAAACCATAACTACGCCATTAAAGTTTTGCAAGCACAACTAAATCAATTGCCACGACCTTTAGATCTATGGTTAGTAGACTTTCGTACTAAAGTTGACCTAAAGTCGCAGCAATGTGTGGCTGATTCTAAATATCGCTCGTCAGTTGGCGGGTATAAATACAAACTATACCGCTGCTCTTAATTTCAGCGAAGATTACTTTCGCCAACAGTATCTTCGCCGGTTTTTCACCTACTCATCAAAACCTGAATCTTCTGGATACCAGGCAACAAATTCCTCAAATGTAACTAGTTTTGGTCTAGCTTGAATCATAATAACCGCAGGCTAAAAATCGAGAGTAGCGATTGGCTTTGCCAGTGGCGCTTCAGCGCCAATAGCACTTTCTTTGTGGTGTTCACTAACGCCGAGATAACGCTCTAGAGCATCGAGAGTATGATGACCAGTGATGCAGGTGTGCCTGAGAGGAACACCTGCATCACTCATTCTAGTGAGGGCAGTCCTTCTAAAACTGTGAGAGGGTTAGCCTAAATTGACATTGTTTAAGCTTTAGTATACTATCAGCGAGGATTTAAATGCAATTCACTTTACTCCTTAGAAACTCTTACTCTAACTATCTTAGGATCTAGTTAGAGACACAAACAACGATTAAAGTCAATTGCATTAGCTAGATAAACTTTAGACAAATCTGGGGCAAAAACATGAGTAACGGCAAAACACTGCAGTCATCACCCTATTCAAAAAGACAATACAATATTCACCAACCTGGTGACTTTGATTCTGCGGTCAATTATAGTCGTGTATTGTTGGCAATTGCTGGAGCCGAAGGTGAGCTGGCAGAGGCAGAATTAGATTGGTACATTAATGAGCTAGTTTTGTTCGGATGTACTGAAGAGTCTTTGCCAGAAATCAATAAAGAGTATATTTCTACTGTCAAAAGCCTAAATTGGAAAAATGTTAATCTCGAAGAACTATTGGGTAAGATTAATTTTGATTTTCCCATGGATTGCCCCAAGGTGATTTTATATCAAGCTATCAAGATGTGCCGAGCCGACAGAGAATATCATCAAAAAGAGAAAGAAGCAATTCGGAAAGCTGCTCAAATTTTAGGTGTTTCACTTACTGATGTGACGGCGATTGAATCATTAGTAGAAATGGAAGAATCAGCAGATAAATTAAGATATTTTTTGTTGGGAACAATATCTTAATTTAAATTATTTTAACACAATTTCATGCTGCATAACGAAATTGTGTTAATCAAATTGATGTTAGTTTAGAAACTTAATTAACAATATTCTAAATTAATAAATTGGGAGATTAAATTTGTCCAAAGAGTACATACATGGCTATTCACATCAAGAACAACAGCGCTTAGTTAAACAAGCTCAATATTGGCGGGAAAAATTACTATTACGTGATTTCAAATTGTCTCCTAGTGAGTATTTGTTAGAAATCGGCTGTGGTGTAGGAGCTGTATTAGGAATAATCTTGGAAAGTTTCCCAGATTTGAGAGTAGCTGGAATTGATCTGGAGTCTACTCAAATAGAATGCGCTCACCAATATTTACATACTCTTGGTTTTGACAACATTGATCTGCGTGTAGGTGATGCTAGTCAGCTTCCTTGGTCTGACGCCAGTTTTGATCATGTTTATGCCATCTGGTTCTTAGAGCATGTCTCAAATCCCAACGCAATTCTGGAGGAAGCTTACCGTGTACTTAAGCCAGGTGGTAGAATTACCATAACTGAAACTGATTACAAAACTCACCTGATTTGGCCTGACTCACCTGATTATCAATATCTACTACAATCTTACTGTGAAATGTTCTTATATGCAGATGGTAATCCCTGTATCGGGCGAATTTTAGGACCACTTCTAACTTCAGTGGGTTTTCGGGAGGTCACTAATATACCGTGGGGGTTTTATCACTTTGGTAGTACTGAAAGTCAAGATCTACAGAAGTGGGTAGAATACATTTACTCTTGTATAGAACCAACTCTTATGGAAATGACGCGAAAACTAGGAAAGGATTTTCAAAGGCTAGAAGCTGGTCTAGAATTTTTCCGGAATCTTGCTAACCAGCCTGAATGTGCAGCAGCATTGACGATATATCGGGCATCAGGGAAAAGATAGCAAATTTAAAGACTACAACACTCTTGAAAGATGGTTACATTTTATTTAGGTTCTAAGCAAGAATCACCGGTGCCGCTGAATTTGTCTGAGAAGAATTCCACTGCTCCAGATCCGAATTCTAAAAGCCTAGAAGAACTCATTGATTTTTACGAGCAAAAAGACATAAGAAACGACTATTTCCAGTGGTTGTATTCTAGACCTGTGGATCTTTCCAGCATTTGGTTGCTTCTCCATAATCTCCGGGGGATCACTGCAGACTTTGTCCGCTGGCTTGCTAGTGGTGTGTCTAGAATCGACGATAATGTTATTCGTTGCTTACTCGTAAAACAGCTCTATGATGAGCTTGGGAACGGAAATTATCAAAAGTGTCATACTGTATTATTTGATCGCTTTTATAAAGCCTTTCACCCCTGGCAACCTAAGTCAATTACTACAGGGAAGATGGATGCTCTGACAATTGGTGCACCTGGGATAAAACTCAGACAACGGCTAGAAGGCTATTTTAATGCTCCTGATCCAACTGTTATAATCGCTGCGTTTTTAGTAGAAGAGATTTATGCAAAGAAGTTAAATGAATGTCTCAATGAGCAAGTGATGCGGACTCAGGAAATTTCTGAGTATGACTTAACTTGGCTAACTTTACATAGTGCGGTAGAAGCAGATCATGCTGGGGATTCAATTAACCTAGCCCGCCGTCTGGAGGAGATGGAAACTTGCCGTAGCCTAGTTTATATAGTCACTCAAGAGGTATGGAATATCTTTATTCGCTTCCAAGATGAGATGTATGCACTCAATCTTGAACTATCTTAGCCGACTATTTAAATTACCATGATTTTGGGGAGACAGATTCATGACTATTTGCAAAGTATAGCGCTGCGCGCTGGGAACAGGGAACTCTTAACAGGGAACAGGGAATGGAAAAACTTATCCAACAAAGGTTTTAGCAATTGTTCTTTACCTGAATTTGTAAACATACCAGCGCGCACTGCTATAGGTAGGGTTTGCTGAATAAGTCTGGTGGTAAGGAGAGGGAGCTCTTAGCAGGGAGTAGGGATTAGGGAAAAGCCGATAGTTCTAAGCCTGATTATCCATGATTAGCTCCGAGATTTTCCTATTAAGTGCAAAGATTTTTAGCCATTGGATGCTATAACCAAGCACTTTTTGGATATTTTTTTATTTGGAAGTCCCTAGTCAATGCCTTGAATTATAGCTTTTGCTTAACCATTGATCACTCCAGCGCGACAATCTCTGAGCCAGATGGTAACTGCTTGACCAATAACACTATTGCTACTTTCCCTAGGGGGAGTAGGGGAACGTCCTTCTTGAGAAGAACCTATCTGGGAAAACATCGTCACTAAACGCCAACCATCAGCAGTTTGAACCAGAAATAGTCGATGAAAATTCTGTGATTCGAGTACTTTACCCCTTCTGTAAGAGCGTTCTAAGGTAGTGAAGAAAATTTGCTTGGGTTCTTCCCCTTGGGTTTGGGAGGAACTAGAGTTAGATTGACTTGGTCCTAAGGGTAGAGGTTCAAACTCTGGTTTACCTGCAACCACGATATAACTGAAGTTGTCAACCGTTCTCTCTAAGCGTCTAGCCCTTTGAATGACTCGATTAGCATAGCTGGGTAAATCTTTGATTAACACAGAGGTTAAACTTTCCAACTCAGCTGGGCAAGTTTGACTTTTAGAAGCTTGTAGAGGGGGGGATGGGGAGAGGGGGGGATGGGGAGAGGGGGGGATGGCTCGGGGAGAGGGGGGGATGGGGAGAGGGGGAGATGGGGGGATGGGGAGAGGGGGAGATGAATCTTTACGTCGTGTTTCTAAGTTAATTGAATAATTTAT
>JAAHGS010000310.1 GCA_010692645.1 Symploca sp. SIO2E9 | reverse complement strand
ATGTGAGTACATAAGTTGCGTTTCGGTACTGGGAAAGGGGAATGCAAAAAAAAAAAATGGGGGGGGGGGGGGAGGGGGAGAGGGGGGGATGGGGGGATGGGGAGATGGGGAGATGGGGAGATGGGGAGATGGGGAGATGGGGAGATGGGGAGATGAATTTTCTGCCTTCTGCCTCCTGCCTTTGGTGGGGAGATGGGGAGAAGATTCTTTAAGTCATATTTCCAAGTAAATTGGATAATTTATTTCTTGGAGTTCCCTAAGGTTATAGTCAAAAGTTAACTTTTGTAACAAGCTGCGTAAGTTTTGGTTGTTGTACCTGAGAAGTAAATAGAAGACAAGCTGGATAACCTCTAGACCTCAAGAGTTACTGCACCTGCCTTACCCATCCCAGGCAGGTCTTTTCTTAGGTTATAGCACTTCTCAAGTTGGTGAGATACAAACTTCTTGGTTTTAGGGAGCAGGGAGGGTGAGCGAAAAAAAGAGTTAGGGAACGAGTAAGCAGACGCGGAGACGCGGAGACGCGGAGACGCGGAGAATTGAAATTCCAACCAAAATTTCGTTCACCCGAGCAGGGAGTAGGGAGCAGGAAGCAATGAACAGAACTAGGTGTATCTCAGTTATTCGAGAAAGGCTATATAAGATTTGGCAAGAAGAAAGCCTCAATTACACTAGCATTTATACACTAAGAAGCCAGCGATCGCATCGAGTAGGGCTTCAGGTTCATCAGCTCTAATCAAATGACCGCTATTTTCAAAGATTCTCAAGTCAGCATTAGGAATAGCTTGGGCAATCTCTTCTGAAAACTCGGGCGCACAAATCCAATCATGCCTTCCTCCAATCACAAGAGTTGGTGCTGTGATTTTGTGTAATTTATCGAGGATATCGTAGGTGCGCAGGAAACCACGAAAGGCGACATTGATGGCGTCAGGTGAGAAAATAAGTTTTTCCCAAGCTTTGGAATTCGATTCTGGGTCATAGGTGAGAGAGTACATTGGACCCATCACCTCAAAATACTCCCGTAGCTGTTGTTCATTCTCAAAGTTACCTTCCCAAAGTCGAGAAGCCATTGCTTGTTGTTGCTCAGTTCCCCGCTGTGCCAGAATTTCCTTGCCTCGCTGCATAAAGCGGGAACTAGCTGCTGTAGCGATCGCAATTAAATGAGAAACGTTTTGAGGATAGCGCACTGCATAGTAAAGGGCAACCATACCCCCATAGGAAGTGCCGATGACGACGATTTTGTCTAAACCCAGATACTGCCGTAGAGCCTCCATATCCTCAACATTATTGTCTAAAGTATAGGTTTCTTTAGGTCCACGGGCGGATCTTCCCTGCCCCCGATGGTCAAAATAGACTAGTTGCATTTTGCTGCTCAGGGCTGAGAAAGTAGGTTTATAGGAAGTATGATCAGCACCAGGACCTCCATGAATGATGAAAGCTACAGGCTTTTCGCGTATGCTGTTTCCCTCCACCACTAAGGAGGAACCTTCAACATCAAAGTAGATTTCTGTATCTCGGATTTTGGCTCGCATGTTTGATTATCTTGAAAAAGATTAACTTATCTGATCCAATTTTCCACCCTCAGCGTAGGGGCGCACTGCCGTGCGCCCTCCACTGCCGTGCGCCCTCCACTGCCGTGCGCCCTCCACCTCCGTAAGCTCGTACTGCCGTGCGCCCTCCACCTCCGTAAGCTCGCACTGCCGTGCGCCCTCCACCTCCGTAAGCTCGCACTGCCGTGCGCCCTCCACCTCCGTAAGCTCGTACTGCCGTGCGCCCTCCACCTCCGTAAGCTCGTACTGCCGTGCGCCCTCCACTGACGTGCGCCCTCCACTGCCGTGCGCCCTCCACCTCCGTAAGCTCGTACTGCCGTGCGCCCTCCACTAGGGAGTAGGGAGTAGCCAGGGTTTGAGGACAAGTAATATTTCTTAATACAGCGAACGAAATTTATGTCTGACTACTTACTAAATTCTTTATGAAGCTGTACTAAATGCAAATCTTCGTAAGGGCGCACGGCAGTGCGCCCCTACCCAAAATTCAATGCAACATTAAAGGAAATTGGTATAAGTATTCTGATTCCTGACTCCTTTATAAACTTTTTTGAGATCACTCAGAGTTACTGTAGCTCCTAATACCCCCCCCATTTAAGATAGTTGAGTAATCCGTAATTCTAAAAATATTGTGAAAGCGATTACTCTTTTAGGTTCTACTGGCTCTATTGGTACTCAGACTTTAGATATCGTTACTCAATACCCTGAGCAATTTCGTCTGGTGGGATTGGCGGCTGGGCGTAATGTGGAGATGTTAGCTGCTCAAATTAGAAAATTTCGACCAGAAATTGCGGCTATTCGCGATGAACAGAAATTACCAGAATTGAAAGAGGCTGTTGCTAATCTCGATTATCAACCAATTCTCCTGGCTGGTGAAGCTGGTGTTGCTGAAGTTGCTCGCTATGGTGATGCTGAAGCTGTAGTTACTGGCATTGTTGGTTGTGCTGGTTTGCTGCCGACAATTGCTGCTATTGAAGCAGGTAAAGATATTGCTCTGGCAAATAAGGAAACGATGATTGCTGGGGGTCCAGTGGTGCTGCCATTGGTGAAAAAACATGGTATTAAGTTGCTTCCTGCTGATTCGGAGCATTCTGCGATTTTTCAGTGTCTGCAAGGGGTTCCTGATAGTGGTTTACGGCGCATTCTGCTGACGGCATCTGGGGGTGCTTTCCGGGATTGGCCTGTGGAAAAGTTGCCAGAGGTTAAAGTTGCAGACGCTTTGAAACATCCCAATTGGTCGATGGGGCGTAAAATTACTGTAGATTCTGCTACTTTGATGAATAAGGGTTTGGAGGTAATTGAGGCACACTTTCTCTTCGGTATGGACTACGACAAGATTGATATTGTTATCCATCCTCAAAGTATTATTCACTCCCTAATTGAGTTGCAGGATACTTCGGTGTTAGCGCAACTGGGTTGGCCTGATATGCGCTTGCCACTGCTATATGCCCTGTCATGGCCTGAACGTATTTATACTGATTGGGAGCAGTTAGATTTGGTGAAGGCTGGAAATTTGACTTTCCGGGAGCCAGATCATAAAAAGTATCCCTGTATGCAATTAGCTTATGCTGCTGGGCGTGCTGGTGGTTCGATGCCAGCGGTGTTAAATGCTGCTAATGAACAGGCGGTGGAGCTATTTCTGGAAGAAAAAATCGGATATTTAGATATTGCCAGCTGTATTGAATCTGTTTGCGATCGCCATCAAGCTGATAACTGTTCTCATCCTTGTTTAGAGGATATACTTGCTGCTGATCAATGGGCAAGACGAGAAGTGCTCGCTGAAGTAGAGAGAAGAAATTGTGTTTCTGTAGAAGATGCGAAACCTCTCTCAGGGGCATTTAGCTAAGGGACTTCCAATCGAGCAGGGGGGATGGGGAGAGGGGGGGGATGGGGAGAGGGGGAGATGGGGAGATGGGGAGATGGGGAGAAAAGAGGAAATTATTATTGTGGGCAATATTTATATAATTATCTTGTCCACAAATTAAGAGGGTTGTACTTCATCCAAGTTAAAACTCCTATAAGTTTGAAGAGTGGTTCGTAGCACTGTAGCAGGTTTGGAGATTAACCTAAGTTGCTAGTTATAGATTCATATCTTTATAGATCATAAATCCCCCCTGCATCTCCTTCTTGCATCTCCTTTAAAAAAGGGGACTAAGACTAAATCCCCCCTTTTTAAGGGGGGCTGGGGGGATCAAAACGCTAATATTTGTAACTAGCAACTTGCGTTATTAATCAACGGTGTGCCCTACAGCTACAATCATCTCTCTAATTGATTCTTCGGAAGCTTCCGTTTCAACGCTTACTGTTTTGGCGGATACATCGACTTTTACTTTGGCGTTTGATTCATGGGTAAGGATTCCGGCGGTAATTTTTTCTGCGCAGGCGTCACAGCCTATGCTTGGGACTTGTAGTGTTATTGCTGTCATAACTAAAAACCTAATTATTTCTACTGTTATCTATAATTTAAGCTTTTATCATAGTCAAAATATTATTCTTGTACTTTTAGTTACGCCCAATTTTGCGGGAGGATGTCATCTTTTTTTGCCCTCATCCCCCAACCCCTTCTCCCAAACTAAGAGAAGGGGAGTAATTGTGACCAAAAATATGGGATTCAAGCCCCGTCCTTAGAGGACGGCTTTTTATGGGAATAATCTTGATAAACAATGGGATTGATGTAGAATAGTATTAGCGGAAATGCGCACATACAAAAGGCGAAGTAGGTCTAGCGGACAACTTCTGATCCGGAACCCTGGTAGCATAAATCCTAGATCTTGTACAAATGAGGAAGTCGTTAAGGCGAGAACTCGAAAAACATCGCTTCAAACGCCGCCGGACAGTCGGTGTATGCTTTCTGAGGGCAAGTTCATAAGAATCCCCGTGAAGAAAGAATCCTCGTT
>JAAHGS010000031.1 GCA_010692645.1 Symploca sp. SIO2E9 | reverse complement strand
AGGTTTCAACAGCGGTGATAATGGCTTACATCAAAGACCCACATCACGGCAAATAAATTTGCCGTGTCGCGTTTCCGCCCCCGTTTAGAAAACGGGAGCTACCACGCTCCCGACTGTGAGATGGTGTGGGCAGTGTGGGAGGAAGAAAAGCAAGAGCTAATCAGGAAAAGGGAAAGTTCAACCATAAACCATGAACAACCCTCACCCAAATTTTGATAACTAAATCAACAACTAACTACAACTTGTACTAGACCAATCTTGCTCACCTCGTCCAGGCTGACATTGTTGTTGAGTGCCAACCCAGATGACTTTCCAGAACTTACCTTTTTGTTGAGAACCATAGGGTGCAAACTCGACGCGATACCTCAACCCCAAAACTGAGTCGTCGGGTAAATTAGTCTGAGTAATGGTGACAACAGCTTTACTAGCATGAGGATACTCAACGCTAACTTCCTCTTGTTTTGCTGGGTTGAGCGTGGGTATACGCAAGGGCGAGATAGTAATAGCTTTGGGTTCAGCTACTATCGGTAAACCCTCTGCCCAGATATCTATTAAGGGCATAGGCATGTAGTTAGCTCTATTTGAAGCTGCTGAAGCTAGAGAATTTTCCTCTGCAACAGGTTCTCCAATCGACCAGAGGCGAATTAGGGGATTAGGAAAAGTTGGTGGTTGACCTGCCCAGGCTAATATTTTACCATCTGGGCTGAAAGCTAAGGCACTAGCCCCTCCTTGCATAGGGATGGCTATAGGGCTGTCAATTTTTTGCCCTGTTTTTAAGTCCAAGAGGATACCGCCACGAAAATTACCAGCAATCAACTTACTATCTTGACTGAGGCTGAATGATTCACCATCGTAACCCTGTGTCCTGATTGACTTTCCTTGTTGCCAATCCCAAATTTTGATGCTTCCTTCTGCTTCTTCTCCACTGATAAAGCTGCCACTGACCAGAAACTGACCATCTTGAGTAAAGGCAATTTTATTAATATCACGGTTGTGCCCTTTGAGGGTGCGCAGGGGTTGTGCTCCCCCAGGATTCAAATTCCAGAGTTTAATGGCATTACTTTCTTCACCAGCTTGTCCCCCAGTGGCATTGAAATCGACGGTGGCTAGTATCTTACCTTGAGGATGTAGAGCAATTGCCTCTACAGGAAGTTCTGGGTAAAAATTAGATAGTTGTTCGCCAGTTTTGGGGTTCCAAATTTGAATTCCCTTACCACAACTACTCATCAGCTTCCCACCATCAGGGCTGAAGATTACATTCCGGCAACCAACAGAACCAGCGAGGCTGCGAATTTCTTCTCCAGTTTTGGGGTTCCAGATGATGATTGATTTTTTGGGGGAACCTCCTTGACTCCAGCTACTGCTAGCAAGTAGAGTTCCATCAAGGCTGAAGGCAAGGGAAGTTGCTGGCATTGGTTCGGTATCATACTCGCTAAATTGATGTCCAGGCAGAATACGGCGCACTTCCCTTGCCTTGGTATCCCAAATAAAGATGCCTTGATATTCGGCGCTGGCTAAAAGACTCCCATCTGGACTAAAAGTGATTAACTCTACCCGAGAGGCATGTCCCTCCAAGGCTGGTGCTATTTGAGAATTTGGCAAGTCACTGACAGAGGGAAAGTTTTGACTTAAGAGAGTTTGACTAACAGAATTTGGTGAGGGTTTGGAATTTGTTAAGGATTTTCCCTCTTCCTCTTTTCCCGCTGTCCCTTTGTTCTCTGACTCTGCTTCTTCCTGCTGATTGTTGAGAGGATCTGAGTTTGACTCCTGCTGGTTGCTAAGGGGGGCAGGTAGGTTGCTGCAACTGCTAATGATCAATCCTGTAATAAAACTGACACCAAGCCATAGGATAGGAGAGGAGATTTTAAGTTGACTCAAGAACATCTTGCATTTATCCTCACATTCACCTATTTATTGTCCCTCTGTGGAATGATTTGAGTCTTCTTCCTTATAGTTCATGGTTCATGGTTCATTGTTAATGGTTGATTACAATCAACAATCAATAATCATTTGTTGTCATCTTTTCTAAGGATGGTAGAAAATTGAGCCCTGGTGGTGAGATGAGAGATTCCGAGCGTCTAGAATCATTGAAAGCAGGTACTTTGTCAGCTTTTAGTGTGATGTTTACCTACTCCTTTAATGTTATAGGTAATAGCTTAGTACTAGCAAAGCAGTTTGAGTTATTTGCCCTCTTGCAAATTGATACCCTCTTTGGTTTGTTGGTTAAGGTCGCGATCGCATTTTTGTCTGGCTTTTTGTTTGGTGTCACCTACCGTTATGTTATTCGGGAAGACGACAATAAACACCTTAAGGATGGAGTTGTGCTGGCTTTTGCTTTGGTGAGAGGATTAGCACCAACGGAGGTGGAATCCAATTTAGCTTTCTGCTTATTGGCTCTGTTGAGTATCGAGTCTATTTTATGTTTTACAATTGCCCGTCTAACTCTCGACTGGGCAATTAGGATCCACTGGCTCAAACCTTTTAAATCAAACTAAACTCCTCAAACTCTGTCTTACCATACATCATCCCACGGTCAACAGCTGAAAGGACTTTGTTATTAGCGGCATCAGAAAACAAACACTTGCAAACCAATTCGGCAACGTCGGCACGATGAATTGTTCCTGCTACTTTATAATCTTCTGTCAAGATACCATTACCTGTGGCTGGTTCTGATTTCAACCCACCTGGTCGAATTATCGTATAGGTTAATCCACTTGCTATTAAATATTTTTCTGCCTGCTCTTTCTCTATCAAAACAGGTTTTAGGGTTTCTAGTGCTGGCGGTGGTAATGCAACAACGCTTTCTCCACTGCCAATGGAAGAAATCAGAATAAACTTGTTTACTTTTGCCTTAAAAGCGGCATCAATAAGATTTTTATTACCTAGATAGTCAGCTCTTTGACCATCTTTAGGTAAACCGCCAATGGTGCTAATTACTGCCTCAATTGAGCCATTTGTCAGTATAGCTCGCTCGACAGACACTGTATCTAAAGCGTCTCCCATTACTACTTCAATGCCCATTGCTTCTAATTCTGGGCGAGAATCTTCTTGACGCAGCAGGGCTTTGACTTTGTAGTTTTGTTGTCTCAAACACTTGGCGATTTCTTTACCAACTCCCCTACTTGCCCCAGCTAGGAAAATATAGGATGCATCGGTCATATTAACTTCCTTGATCTTCTGATGTATGTGCGTAATGCTATAGTACATAATACTCTTTTGAAAGTAATTTAATAGAAACAAACAAATAGGAAATGACGTAGTTTTAAATGTTGTTTGTAGTCGTAACGGCGAACCAAGGGTTGATTTTATTTGTTTTAATTCTTGTGATCCGGATGTTATTAGGATGCGCGAAAGATTAGATGTACTTTTGGATTGGTAAATTAAATCCATTAGTAAAGATGTACTCCAGCCGAAACTCTGGCTATACAAGGCTTATAGAAATTTGTCTCATTGCTACATTAGTTCTACAATATCAAAATGTAAGTGCACTAAAGCTTTGAGTCGCTGGTAGTACTTTTGTATAAGGGAACTTTAGTCACGACTACTCCCCTTCCAGTTTGGGAGAAGGAGTTGGGGTATGAGGGCGCACAAAAATCAAGTTTTGTAAAAAAAATAACTGCCTGCATAAAAAAGTCAAGATTTCCCTGAGAAGTATATAGCAACTCAAAATAGAAGATCATACAGGGTGCTTTGCGCAACGCAGACAGCGTCGCGTAGTTAGGCAAAGCCTAATTCCTAGAAGGGTGTGAAACACAAAGGGTGTATCTAAATCAGGTGAGATTAGCCGAGAAGGGCAATCTCAAGCAACTGCCGGCTTTGCCTGCATGACTTACTAAGGCATAGTTAGGGTTTGGCTAGGGTGTATCTACTTTTCTTGAACAATCAAAAAAGTTTTATTAATTTACAATATAGTTAAATAGTTTAATTTTTACTTAGTCAACTATTTTTTGTAAATGTTTGTAACAAAAAAGACACTCTGTGCAGAAGGAATCGATTTAACCTTGATTAATACTTATAAGTTAAACGACAAACATTTTAACTTTTGCAGTCACTACTAAGACTTGTGATTTTTTGGAGGAACGTTATGGAACAAGAGCCATCAATTCAACTATCCTTGGAACAGCAATTCAATCTCAGAGCTTTTGAAGAACAAATCAAGGGTATAACCCTAGAACAAGCTCAAGTTCTCCTTTCTGATCTACATAGACAGCTATTAGTGCGCGAGGCTTACTTCAAGCATTTTATTAGGCAAAATTTACTTGGTGACCCTTCACCTGGGATTGACTAACAAAATTATCCGGAACCAACAGACAAATCGTCGTAAACAGACAACGAGCAAGGGAGTTAGAGTCAATGCTTCCAAGGATCCTGGAAAATACAAGGCACTAGTTTACTAGCTTCTGTTGGTTAACCAGAACTTTTGAACAGGAATTGAATCAACTAAGGAGTTTTCCATGCAAGGACAAATGTGCTGGTTGTCTAGGTTGGGTACAGATGGAGAGAAAATCTTACATTTGCGTACGACCTCCTACAAACCATGGCAACCCTACACCGCTTTCCACCAATATGCTATCCCAGATTATCGCATACCTGGGGGTTCTAAGGGTTATGCCACCTATCAAAAATTACTCACAGAAGGCTGGGTTTTGGTGCCCAGCCAAGGTGAAATAGGCTCTGAAGACGAGAATCTTGCCAGCTAAATAAAACTAAGCTATTGTGTATTTCTAAGGCATAATAGCTTACATCGAGTTTTGATAAGGACTGGTCAATTTATCCAGCTGTTGTACCAATAGGGAGAGAAACAAACCAACATCAGTGACAACACCGACTGATTCTATAGAACCGCGATCGCTTAATTTTGTCACTACAGCTGGATTAATATCAACGCAAACCATCTTGACTCCAGCTGGGGTCATATTACCAACCCCGATGGAGTGCAACATCGTTGAGAGCATCAGAATCATGTCACTTCCTTCTAGAAGCTGGGCATATTCAGCTTGAGCTTTAATCAAATCCATCTGAGTATCAGGCAAGGGTCCGTCATCACGGATCGAACCAGCTAGAGCAAAGGGGACATGATTGCGCACGCATTCATACATGACGCCTTGGGTGAGTAAGCCTTGCTCTACTGCCTTGGCAATGCTGCCACAGCGGCGGATCAAGTTAATTACTTTCAAATGGTGCCGATGTCCGCCTTGCACAGGAACTCCTCGTTGCATATCAACGCCTAGAGAAGTTCCCATCAACGATTGCTCAATATCGTGAACTGCAATTGCATTGCCCCCCAGCAATCCCTGTACATAACCTTCTCGGATTAGACGTGCCAAGTGTTTACTGCCGCCAGTGTGAATCACAACTGGTCCTGCCGTAACCACAACTTTGCCGCCTTGATCACGAATTTTGCGCATTTCCCAGGCAATTTGCTCAACTACCAATTCTACCCGGCGTTCGCTAGAAACACCGGCACCCATGAAGCTGAACTCCTCTTTATTGCGCTGCTCTCTGGATTCTTTCTTATGAACAGTGCGGATTCCTTCGACGCCAACAATTGCTTGTTCACCGACTTTAAGATCCCGCACCAGTTTGCAACGAACAACTAAACCAGATTCAGTCTGAGTTACAGCAATTGCGGCATCCATGCGTTGATTTTGCACCTTCACCCATTGGCAATTGATGCGCACTTCAGTGGGATAGATGGTGGTAACATAAAAATCATCAGGAGCTACGCCGTCTGCGGTTATAGGTTCGAGCTTAGTATCACAAAGCTCTTGGGGAGGAGTCAACGCGCCTAAATCAATCAGCTGACTCATGATCTCTTCCATGAGTTTGTGGGAAGGAGCAGACACCTTTACCTCAGCACTGGAGGGACTTTGCCGTTGTACTCCCAAATCGAATTTAAGAATCTGGAAGCTGCCCCCAGCCTCTACAATCAAATCTATTGCCTTGCTGATTAGACCAGAATCTAGAAGATGTCCTTCCATACGAATGATGCGACTTTCTACTGGCCTATTAGCATGGACTTCGGAACTTACTGGCTCAGTGACTCGCAACGTCAGGCATTTAGCAGCACCACCAGCTTTGAGAAATTCTGTCAAAGGCGTTTCCACCACTTCAAACCCAACTGCAGCGAGGCCTTCTTTGAGTCCTTCGCTGATTTTGTTCATAACCACAACCTGGTTAATATTAACCGCGTTGCAGGCGAAGTTGACAGCATCAGCTTCCTCAATAGCAATCCGCTTTTCTGGCGATACCCGCATTTCAATCAAGCGATTGGAGTAGGAGTCGAAGGCTGGTGGATAGTAAAGTAAATAGCCGCCAGTGAGGGGGCAGAAACAGGTATCAAGGTGATAGAAGCGCTCATCCATCAGCCGTAGTGATACCACTTCGATATCCAGCCATTTAGCGATATAGGGGTGAGAATCGAGTTCAGAGCGGAAACCGTAACCAGCCCATAACCAGCGCCCTTCTCGATCCAACAGGGCATCTCCAGCGCCTTCAAAGGGCAACTCTTTGGGTAGTTCATGCACGGTATAGCCACGATCCTCAAACCATTTTTTAAAGTGAGGCTCTTCACCCTGACGCTCTTTGTGAAGGAAGCGGCTGAGTACAACGTTGTTACCTAAGACTAAACCGGCATTGGCAGTAAATACCATATCAGGCCAACCGACTTGAGGCTCAACTAAATCAACGATAGTGTGTTCTTTCAGGACATGGTGCAGTTTTTGCCACTGTTCGACGGCACGAGCGCGTGACGATTTGTGAATATTCCCCTCCATCCAGGGATTAATCACGTAATCGACATCATAGTGATTGGGGGGACACATTAGGAAGCGAATCGAATCAGTCATGATCAATAAAATAGTCAGGTAGACGCTTGAGTTGCTTTGCCTAGAGTTGACGGCAAAAGCTATGAGTGATCACTGCAGCAGGGGTATGCTACCGGGCTTTTTGAGCAGAGTAATCCTCTATTCTAGGATGTTGGGGTTCTTTAATGATGGGGTGTGGGGTGTAGGAGGCGGGGTGTGGAGACTCAATTTAATCATTTTTTTATTTTTTACTCAAATTTAATTTGATATGGTGGGGTCTGCCAAAGCAGCCTGGTACGTGGGTTATACTAATCCTGATGCCTCTGCTGATGACCTCGAAGCGCTATTCTTTTTAAGAAGGTGTTTATCCTGAGAGCGAGGAAGACTTTGTACCAAATAGTCTGATTTTAAGTAATAAGTAATAAGTAATAAGTAATAAGTAATAAGTAATAAGTAATAAATTACGACAACAACATTTATTACTTATTACTGTTTATTCAAAACTTAATTGAGATGCTCCTTTTGCCTTCACAGTAGCGATACAATCATCCCTTCGCGAGCCAAAAAACCACCCTCAAAGGCTTCTTTCACTTGTACTCCAATCTGATCAAGAACATCATCATTGTGATTGGGTTCATGGTGAAAAATTGCCAACTGCTTGATACCTGCTTCCTTAGCAACCTTGACAGCTTCCTGCCAACTTGAGTGTCCCCAACCTACCTTGGGAGATTTGGGGTTATTATATTCTTCGTCAGTATACATGGCATCGTAAATGAGTAAGTCGGCATCGCGAGCTAGCTCTACGACATTTTTGTCAAGACGGTCTGGCAAATGTTCTGTATCGGTGCAGTAAACCACACTATGCCCCCGCCACATCACCCGATAGCCAATTGCCCCATTGGGATGGTTGAGAGAAGTAGAACTAGTTGCGACTGTTACTTCCCCTAGCGTAGTTACCTCACCAAAGCTTAGGTCATAAAACTTTAAATCTGCTTTTATTTCTTTGATGGGTACAGGAGAGTTTTTATGTAAAACATGTTCGTTAAAATGCTGTGCCATCGATACCCCTTCTGGTGCTGTGCCATGAATGTGAAAAGTGTTGCCTTCAATAAAAGCCGGGGCAAAAAATGGCACTCCTTGAATGTGATCCCAGTGATAGTGACTAAAGAACCAATAAACTTCAATTGGCAGCTGAGACTGGAGGTTTTTACCCAGCATCCGTAAACCAGTACCGCCGTCAAAAATTAGGCGTTTCCCAGCTACTCGCATTTCAACACAGGAGGTATTGCCGCCATAGAGGACTGTTTCACTACCAGGGGAAGGTACACTGCCTCGAACTCCCCAGAATTGGACAACAAACTCAGAGGAAGGATTAGTTGCCATTGGTTTTTTCAAGTTTCAACAATTGAATGAGAATTGAGAGTTGGGTTTGATTTCGATGGCTATCAGTTCCGTAGCTTAACATTAATTGATTTGAGAAAGAGCTGCTTTTGTAACTTTTTGCATATACTTGTAACCATTTGCATAGATTTTGAGTGCAGTTATCATCTACACATTCCGGAGTGAGTAAGCTATCACGCATTTATAGCAGGAGGCCCGATGCTGGAGGAAAAGCCAAGTTCTATCTGAGTTTGAGACTTTTTTAATGTCTTAACTGCCTTGGCGATTGCTATAACTTGCATCTTTAGATATAGGGGGAGAGGTAAAGTGAGTTTTCCTTAAACCGTCGAAAGTACAATCTAGATGCACAAAAGCTTATAATTATCTAGTCTAGGTACGTCTAACCAATTAGAATAAGCGGTATCTCTGACACTTCCCTACCGGTAAGTGCTAGTTTTTAATATCCTCCTAGGGTTTCTAGAACTTCCTTCGAGGTACTATGACTCTGAATATCATTCAGCCGTGAAGTCGTTGCTCCTTGCCATAACCCCATCAGTTTAGCTACTGAGGTAGTTTGAGGGTATGGCACTGACCCTGATGACGTAACAGATGATCGCACAAAACCAAAGCAACCATTGCCTCTACCATAGGCACAGCTCTAGGTAAAACGCAAGGGTCATGGCGTCCTTTGGCAGCGAGCATGGTTTCCTCGCCCAGATTAGTGACTGTGCGCTGTTCTTTTC
The DNA here is from genome assembly GCA_010692645.1 of Symploca sp. SIO2E9. Classification (GTDB taxonomy): domain Bacteria; phylum Cyanobacteriota; class Cyanobacteriia; order Cyanobacteriales; family Coleofasciculaceae; genus SIO3C6. The sequence continues at coordinate 43,672 of JAAHGS010000031.1, read as the reverse complement.
GTATGGTAGCAGTAGGTTTAAATGCTACTCGCAAAATGATGTTCTCTCCATTAGCAATGCCTCCCTGGATACCCCCAGAGCGGTTGGTTACTGTACGCACGTCACCAGTTGCGTCGGTGTAAAATTCATCATTGTGATCGCTACCAGTAAGGAGAGTCCCTGCAAAGCCGGAGCCAATTTCAAAACCTTTACTGGCTGGTAGAGACATTACACCTTTAGCTAAATCAGCTTCGAGTTTATCAAATACTGGTTCCCCCAAGCCCTTGGGTACATTCCGGGCAACACACTCTACTACACCACCAATAGAATCGCCACTGGCTCCAGTCTGCTCAATTAGTTCAATCATGCGCTGGGCGCATTCTAAATCAGGACAACGGACAATATTACTTTCTACTTGTGCTAGTGTGACTGTGTTGGCATCGACGACACTTTCTAAATCTTTAATCCGCTTGACATAGCCAATAATTTCCACCCCAGCTACTTGAGAAAGAATTTTTTTAGCGATCGCACCAGCTGCTACTCTACCAATAGTCTCACGTGCTGAAGACCTTCCTCCCCCTTGCCAATTGCGAATACCATATTTGGCATCATAAGTAGCATCGGCATGGGATGGACGGTACTTCTGTTGCATTTCGTTATAGTCTTGGGGACGAGTGTCCTTGTTGCGTACCAGAATAGTAATTGGCGTTCCCAGAGTTTTACCTTCAAACACCCCTGAGACAATTTCGCCAGTATCAGTTTCTTTACGGGGTGTAGTAATTTTACTTTGTCCGGGACGCCTGCGGTCTAGTTCTTGCTGAATTTCTGCAGCTGAGATTTCCAATCGCGGGGGACACCCATCGATCACAACGCCAACACCACCGCCATGGGATTCACCAAATGTGGTGATGCGGAATAGATGTCCGAAGCTATTGCCCATACTAAATTGATACAGACGTTTTAAATCCGGTTCATTCTAACACCTACTAAGGCCTTGCCGCCACTAAGCTATTACGTATTTAACTTGCATCTTTTAGATAGAGGGGGAGATGGGGGGATGGCTCGGGGAGATGGGGAGATGGGGAGATGGGGAGATGAATTTTCTGCCTTCTGCCTTCTGCCTTCTGCCTCCTCCCTCCTCCCTTATGGTGGGGAAATGGGGAGATGCTATACTTGGTACATATGTACTATGTATGGTTAGACAGATGACAGGTGGCACAACACCAGATAATCGAGCCAAATCTGAACGTGGCAGCAACCCAGTTTTATCCAATACCAGAGGGAAATTCACGCTTTACAATGTTGCTGGACTTGGAAAAGCCTACTATTTAGTTGATACAAAAGTAGTCAATTATGCAATGGTTGAAGAAAGCTTAGAGAAGGCCTATGATTACCAAGTTTTTCTGTCTAAAAGTGCCAAAATTATCAAGGGTTCATCAGGGTCACTAAAAGTTCTCGGTGTCGAGGCAGAAGATGATTGTCTTTTCTATAAGTATCAACAAATTACTAAAGAAATATACGACAAACTTATAAGTGTTCCTGTAGTCCAAACAGATTTATCAGTATTAGTTTTTGCTAGGGCTAATCTTGACCAAGGTTATCTCAACACTGCTAAATATGCTTTAGTGAGTAGCTTCGATACCACTTTAACGGAAAAACATGCTAAGGCACTAACAAATGTAGAAATAACTGAATTTGCACGAGACCTTGAAGAGGCTATTTTTGAGCCTGCTATCTTAGATAATCATGTATTTTTGAATGGTATCGAAGTCAATAAAAAAATTTCCCTATGGTCGTTGATTAAACTCTTGGAGGAAGATAAAAGTAACATCATTATTAATTTCAAGCACTTACGGGACAACTATCAGCGCCAAAGTGCGAAAAGAATTGAGGGCACAAGAGATAAAGATGGCAAGGTTATTAAGCCTCAGCTGAAGACTGAACACCTAGATGATGCTGAGTATGTGCAAATGGGTTCGGTTGCTGTTAATCACAATACAGCGACTATCAATATGTTGATTACTAAAAAGGTTAAGTTGGTAGATACTGAGAGAGGGAATCAAATCAGCGAAGTGGCTGGGATGGTAGTAACTGAACTCAACAAGTTTAGAAATTACACTATTGTCAGTGACGGTGAAGTTAACCTGAAATCACTAAAGGTCAAAATTAGCTCTAAAAAAGTGTTTGAATTGCTCAAGTCAAAAGGCGTCATTACTAAAAATTCTTCACCTGCTGAGGAATTTGATTTCCGAGTTGAATGGGATCTAAGACTTGACAATCTGCCTCTTGTGGATTTTGATAGTAGTTTCGGTAGTATTGAGGGTTTATTCAAAGAGTTAGCTGCAATTAAAATACTCTCTAGTATACTTTCAGCTCACTTACAGCAAGAGTCAGCTGTCTATATCCATGAGCAGCTCGAAGAAATGCAAAAAAACTATTTGTCAAAGAGTGTTTATATTAATTTTCCAACCACAACAGAATACTCTGATTTAGAGGAAGCGATCGCTAGTGGTAATATCAACTCACGTATTGTTCGCAAAATCGATATTGGTAGCAAAGAAATCCTCAATCTCGGTAAATTATACTCAGCTAACAAATTTCTCAATCGACTATACGAAGGATATAACCAGGATACTGGTGAACAACTAGAAAAACTGAGCTTTGACATCACCTTAAACGAGAATATTATCTTCGGTCATAAGTATCTCTCTTCTCGTCTAAAGCTGACGAAAGTTGATGAATTAATGAGACAAATTTTTGATAATTTTCTCGGTATTGAGGATCACTCTACAGTGGTTGCTATTTTGCTAAAGACTGGCGCAGAAGCTCTATTGCCAATATTGCAGGCAAGATGGAGGGGTGAGGATATTGTGAGAGAGGAACTTGTAGCAGCTTTCCTTACTGCCAATAACAAACTAAAGGAATATACTGAAAAAATCTACAGGGAGAAAGTTTCTCCTCTAGTATTCTACATCGGTGCCACTGGATTAATCTCTGACCACATGGATGGAATTGCAGAGACTGCTGAAGCAATTGGTGCGAAGTACGGTGATTTACAGTTTTCTAAGCATGAGCGACAAGGAACTTTCTTTGAAGTAGGCGACTCGATTATTAGCGTCTACCCTAAAAAAGAGTATTACAGTACGACAGTTTGACACGATTACTAGGTTTTGAAAAGGACTCCTGATGTATGACTTGAAGCGATTGCCCTGCCGAAGTATGCCCGGAGGGCTGTAGGGGCACTAGCGAAGACAATCGCTATTTCTTAGAAACTACCACTAGAACCTACAAAAGTAGGTATTTTTATAGCTCAATCGCTATATCAGTTCTATAGTAGTTCACCCTCGGCTATTTACAGTACAAATGTTCTAATTCATTGATAATCAAGCATCGATTTGTGATTTGTAAATACACCAGCGCGCAGGGCTATAGTAAGGGAACTTGAGTGGCAAAGTAGTACATAGGACTTACACATCGTACATGAGTACTATAGGAAATTTGGTTATTTCAGCCATTTATAGTCCTTGACACAGCAAAAGCAGTGAGCAAATTAGGTTTAGTCTAAGGGTGTGAAATGAACGAATCGCGTGATGCACACTATGGCTGATTTGTACAGTGCGTAACTCCTATTATTTTGTAAAGCAGGCAACTCTTAAGATTTATCGAACTCACATTCATAGTAATACTTTTGTTCTACTGTGTTCCCCTTCCTTGATTAAGAGCAAAAAAATCAAAACAATGTTCCAGAATTTCTGGAATGGAGAAAAAGCACTTTGTATGTATATGTGGTCTTAAAGGAAAGGGTTTTACACCAATCACTTTGACTTATCAGAGACAAAAAATGCCGGCAATTTACCTGATAAATCAATGTGTGTTGGACTTCTGATTCGATTTTTTTCAAGACTACCAAAAAAATTGAGTCGTTGCGTAAAAAAACACAATTATTTTTGAGACCTAAATAGAACTCCAGGTTTGATTTTTTGAGGGGAAATGATGATGACTGATGTAAATAGTACCAATTCTTCTGATGTTAAAAAACAGAAACTGACTGATAATAAGCAGATTAGTGCTACTACTACTGAGGCTCAAGATAAAACTTCTGGAAGCTCGGAATCCGGAAAGAAGCAGGGCACTCGTATAATGACTCATGGTGATTGTCCAATCCCTAATTGTAATCCTCTACTGCAAGATTGTTGGCCCTGTTCTGATCCTTAAGTCTAAGCTCTATTAATATTGTGATTCAGTTTTAACCACTTTGGTTTAAACCTTGACATAATACTACAGCTGATGTTGTCACTACATATTGTTCAGTTTTGTTAGCTGTAAAGGTGTCAATGCAGTTCAGATGATTTGATTAGTTTCTAGAAACTTATCTGTAGAGATGTTAAACTTAACATCTCTATTTTGTTTTGATGATCGCTACACTGCAACAAAAATTTATTTTGATAATTATTAATTATTGTGGATGTGAATAAACTGAACATACTGTTGAACGACAATATTAGGAGACAGATTTAGGTGATCGCTAAAAACTTTTTAGATCAGGGTTTGCATTTAAGTCTGGCAAGTTCGTTAACTTTAGTAATAGCGATTTCAGCAGGGAATGATAGCGCCTTTGCCCAAATTACACCAGATGGCACTCTGGGAGCTGAAGCTTCTGTGGTGAGCCCTGTGGCTCCTAACATTGACAACATTACTGGTGGGGCAGTTCGAGGCAGTAATTTGTTCCACAGTTTTGAGCAGTTCAACATTGGTGAAGGACAAGAAGCTTCTTTTGTTACTCCTACTGGAATTGAGAATATTCTGAGTCGGGTTACGGGAGGAAGCATCTCCGAGATTCTGGGAATTTTAGGGGTATCTGGCAGTGCTAACTTATTTTTGATTAATCCCAATGGGATTATCTTTGGTCAAAATGCTAATTTAAATGTCAATGGTTCTTTTGTAGGGACGACAGCTAATGCCATTGGTTTTGGAGAACAAGGCGTCTTCAGTGCCTCTGTTCCCAATGCTCCCTCGCCGCTACTGACTGTCAATCCTTCGGCATTTCTGTTCAATCAAATTGCTGCCCAGCAGAGGAATTCGATTGAAGTTAGAGGCTCTCTAGCAGTTCCTGAAGATCAAAGCTTGTTACTACTAGGAGGTAATGTTGTCCCTAACAGCGAAGCAACTGGAGCAATATTGATAGAGGGCGGTATTTTGTCAGTACCAGGGGGTAGAGTTGAGTTGGGAGCTGTTGCCGGCTCAGCAACAGTAGCGCTAAGTGTGAATGAGAATAATTTAGAGTTGAGTTACCCAGATTTGGTCCCACGGGCAGATATATCCCTTAGAAATGGAGCTCGAGTGGAGCTCAGTGGTGAGGGTAGTGGTACTCTCCAGTTGCAGGGCAGGCGTATTCAGCTCACCGATGGTTCAAGGATTTTTGCGATAACTAATGGAGCAGAGGCAGGAGGAAGCTTAACAGTGAAAGCCTCAGATTCTTTGGAAGTGATTGGCACTTCAAATGATGGTCAAGAACCTAGCGGCTTGACTATTTCAACTCAGGGTACTGGAACCGCTGCTCCCTTGACTATTGAAACTCAGCGATTAATTATCCAGGATGGGGCAACCGTTTTAACTCTCACTCAGAGTGAGGGTTTGGGTGGAGCCTTGACGGTAAGAGCCTCCGATTCAGTAGAAGTAATCGGTTCCTCAATCTCCAATGAGGGTACGATAAATAGCGTTTTGTTGTCTCGGGCTTTGCCCGGTAGTACTGGATCAGCAGGTTCTTTGACTATTGAAACTGGACGGTTAATTGTCCAAGATGGAGCTTCTGTTCTTACCTCTACTATAAGTGAGGGTCAGGGGGGGGAATTGGTAGTGAGAGCTTCAGATTCAGTGGAAGTGATTGGTACCCAAGCTGATGATAGGTTTGCTAGTTTCTTGTCTAGTCGGACTCGGGGTACTGGGGCAGCAGGTTCCTTAACTATTGAAACTAGACAATTAATTGTCCAGGATGGGGCACAAATCAGTGCTTCTACTTTTGGTGAGGGTCAGGGGGGAAGTTTGACGGTAACAGCCTCTGATTCAGTGGAAGTAACTGGCATCTCAGAGAATGGTAGTACAAACAGCGGCTTGTTTGCTCAGACTACAAATCAGGGAGATGCAGGTTCCTTGACCATTGAAACTGGGCAATTGATTGTCCGAAATGGTGGAGATGTAACAGTCGAAGCTAATGAGGGCAGCCAAGGCAATGGAGGAACTTTGACAGTAATAGCCTCAGACATAGAACTTAGCGGCACTTCAGCAGATGCTCAGTTTATTAGCGGTTTGTTTGCTTCGACTCGCGGTAGCGGTGATGGAGGAAACATAGAGGTAACCACCGAGCAATTAACAATCCAAGATGGGGCAGTAATAACTGTCGAAAGTGTTGGCACAGACAATGCAGGCAATGCAGGCGAAATTTTAATCAATGCCGAGCAAATCCGTCTGCAAGACCAAGGAAAGATCGTTGCTACCACCGAATCAGGACAAGGCGGCAATATTATCCTACAAGTACAAGACCTAATATTATTACGCCGCAACAGTGAAATCTCTACCAGTGCAGGCACTCAAATGGCTGGTGGTGATGGCGGCGATATTACTATCAATGCCGACGTGATTGTAGCTATCCCCGAAGAAAATAGCGACATCACCGCTAATGCTTTCACAGGTAGTGGCGGCAATATTAATATCACCACCAACGGACTCTTTGGTATTGAAGCCCGCGAACAAGACTTAGAAATGAGTAGTGACATCACTGCCAGTTCTCAGTTAGGCGTCAACGGTGAAATCTTCATCAATCAACCTGATGTTGACCCCTCTCAAAGTCTAGAGGAACTCTCAGAAAAACCTGTAGATGTGGCAGCGTTAGTTGATCAAAACCTCTGCATGGCAGGTTTAGGTAGCGAATTTATCGTTACTGGGCGCGGTGGCTTACCTCCTTCTCCCTATCAAATGCTTGACACTGATGGTACTTGGGAAGATTGGCGCATTGCCGACTCCAGTGGTGAAGTAGTGGAATCGCCACCAGAATTATCGAGAGCTAGGTCAATATCAACTAACAAGAGAACAGAAATAGCTGCTAGTAATTGGCAACCGCCCAGCCAACCTCTAACAATTGTCGAAGCTCAAGGTTGGATTAAAGATGAGAATGGCAAGGTAGTACTTACAGCTTTCCCCACTACAGTAAGCCCTCATACATCCTGGTTGTCTTCAGCAACCTGCCAGCAATTGACAAACATATTAACAAATAAGTGAAAACCCCCAGCGGCAAGCCGAGGGCGGTCATCAGGGTCCGTATGAATCAACCAATTACATTGTGGAATACCGGCAGATTTTTTAGGTGTAGGAACAATGAAGTTTATGTAATAAATTGATGAAGAATTAGATTACTAGAATTCTGAATAAAAGCAGAGATTAAGATTGATTGCTAATAATTCAATTATATACTTTAGATTTAGATTTTTTTTTGCAAATAGAACAGACTTTGTGCATTTTTTTGACTTACTATCTGCTGTAGAGTTAGATAATTATTTAGCTGTCATTCTGAGCGTAGGCTTTGCCGAGTGAAGAATCTCAGTGTTGTAGTTGTTTAATTTATTTTCCCCCTCTCCCCATCTCCCGCAGAAGGCAGGAGGCAGGAGGCAGGAGGCAGGAGGCAGAATATTCATCTCCCCATCTCCCCCTCTCCCCATCTCCCTCTCTCCCCATCCCCCCGAACAATCCCTCAACAATCAGAAAGCCCTCGGTTCGAGAAACCGAGGGCGGCTATCAGGGTGCTTAAACATATTTTGAATTCCTGATCATAGTTTTGGGTTTAGCTACAATGAAGTTTATGTAAGGAAATTGTAAAATATCTCTCTGCAAGGAGATGCGGCTAGTTTAACAATATGCAAGCAGTTAGTGCCATCATGGACATATTGAATCCCTTTGCCGTTTGCTGCCTCTCAATGCAAAAAATTAAATTGATCAGACAAGTTATCGCTAGTACAATCCTCTTGTTGACTCTAGCTCCCCAAGGTAGGCAAATTGCCCAAGAAGCCCCTGCCTCTAGCTTTCTTCTGGATGTCTCTTGCGTTAATGCAGGAATGGGCAACTGGACTAGTCAGACTCAAGATATTTCTATAGACAGAGCAGTATACACTTCTAAGATGTTTATGGGACCAGGTGATAGTTCTGCATCAATGACCTGTAGAATTCAGCCTAATAAAGAAAGTTTAATCTTCCAAACTCTGAAACTAGAATTTGGTATGCGCGACAATGATCAGGGTAGTCCTCCAGTTAGGGTGAATTTATACTTAGACGGGTTTGAAGTTGAGTCTCGCACAGTTTCTGCGGGGAAGAAAGATTCAATATTAGTCGATGTTACTAACACTAGTAATGTTGCTTTGGAAGCAGTTTGTTCGGGGCAAAACCAGTATTGCAGACGCGTCTATTTTTGGGAAGCTTCACTTGAGGGGGTTCCTGCTCCAGAATGAAAGAGAGGGGGAGATGGGGAGATGGGGAGATGGGGAGATGGGGAGATGGGGAGATGGGGAGATGGGGAGCAATAGCTCTAACCCAACTCCTAATTCTTGGCTAACTACAGTCTAAATATGCAAACTAGATGCACAAAAACTTATCCCTTGAGCGTAGCACCGATGATGGATCGCACAGATCGTCATTTTCGGTATTTCATGCGGCAAATAACTCGCCGCACTCTACTCTACACTGAGATGGTTACTAGTGCAGCTATTGTACATGGCGATCGCCAACATCTGTTAGGCTTTTCCCCCGAAGAAAAACCCTTGGTTCTACAGGTGGGCGGTGATAATCCCAGACAACTAGCTGAATGCGCTTGTATTGGGGAGGATATGGGCTATGACCAAATTAATCTTAATGTCGGTTGTCCTAGTAGTCGCGTGCAAGATGGAAACTTCGGCGCTTGTTTGATGGCAGAACCAGAACGAGTAGCCCGTGCTGTAGAAGCGATGCTTAAGGCTGTGAACATACCTGTTACCGTCAAGCATCGTATTGGTATTGATGATTGCGATCGCTATGAGGATATGGCTAACTTTGTTAGTATTGTCTCGGAGGCAGGATGTCAGCACTTTACTGTACATGCTCGCAAGGCTTGGTTACAGGGTTTGAGTCCTAAGGATAATCGCAATATTCCCCCCCTGCGCTATGGTGATGTGCATCGTCTTAAGGAAGAGTTCCCCCATCTATTTATTGAAATTAATGGTGGATTTACTAGCCTAGAACAAGTACACCAACAACTGGAATTTGTTGATGCGGTGATGATTGGGCGTGCTGCTTACGATAATCCCTATATGTTTGCTAAAGCTGAGGGTGAGATATATGACGAGGAGGTTACACCACCAACTCGCCATCAAGTTGCTAAAGCGATGTTTTCCTATATAGATTATTGGGCAGCAAAGGGTCAAAAACTCAATAAAATTACCCGACATATGCTGCAATTGTTTACAGGGCAACCGGGGAGTAGGGCTTGGAAAAGATATCTTACTGAAAAATCCTGTATTCCAGGGATGGATTCTGAAGTGGTGCGCGAAGCTTTGGCACTTGTGCCTGTTGCAGAAGATGGGGAGAGTGGGAGATGATTTTAGAATTTTCCTAAAATGCTCGAAAGTGCAATTTAGATGCACAACAGTTTATTAGCTTTCTATTTCTCCCGATAATTGTTTCAATCTCCGTTACTTTCAATAGTGATGCTGCTCTCATCCTCAGGAACTAGCTAGGGCTTGCTAAATTAATCTAGAAGGTATACCAGACAATGATTTTGAGCCTTTTTTGACCCTTACAAGTGCTTGGTTATAGCATCCAATGGCTAAAAATCCTTGCACTTAATAGGAAAATCTCGGAGCTAATCATGGATAATCAGGCTTAGAACTATCGGCTTTTCCCTAATCCCTACTCCCTGCTAAGAGCTCCCTCTGCTTACCACCAGACTTATTCAGCAAGCCCTAAATATAAATGCAAAAACATTGAATGAGGGCTGACATATCCTTCTCACTGTTGCGTTTAAATGGCATTATAGTTTTCCTACAAAGCCAGAGCAAAAATCTGTTGTGGAGATAAGTTGAAGTTGGCAAAAGTTGGGGAAACAATTGGAGTATTTCCCGTAAATGGATTCATCTGATATTCTCCGTCAACAAAATTACAGACAAAAAAAGTCGGTTGCTTAGGGTTGCCAATAAACTTTCTTGCTCCCAATGCGGCGTAATCGACAATCCAATATTCCTCAATACCCATTTCTTCATAATCTCGAAGTTTATTGTAGTAATCGTCACGCCAATTAGTTGAAACAACTTCGACAATTAATTTAACTGAATCAGGATTTTGGATAATAGATTCACTTTCCCACCGAGGTTCTGCACCAAGAACTTCTTGGTTCAAAATGATAATGTCCGGCTCATAACCTGATTGTTCGCGTTTGGGTTTGACAATCGATTCTCTAGGAATAGTCCAAATGCCGCCTTTGCCCATTTGCCTGATAATGATCAATAGTTGTTCAATCAGGGAACCTGTTAGATTTGAATGTTTTCCCTTAGGCTTGGGCATTTTGACAATTAATCCATCATGCAATTCGTATCGGACTTGGGAGTTTTCGGGATACCAGCTTATAAATTGATCAAAGCTGTATAGTTTGGGTTCGGCTTGAGATTGAGTCATAGGTTAAGTTTCAGTTATGACGTTTTAGGATATTTAGATGTAATATTTCCATTACCTTTAGCGATCGCATTTGAAATCATGACTCCAAGATATCCAATAGGAACTACCGAGGAAATCCTACCTCTAGCCAAATTATAGTGAAGTTTTACATGATGTCCGTCTAATTGCTCATAATAAAAATCTGTATTTGTAGGTTGGGTAGAACGTAGTGAAACCAACCTACTTTTATTAAGGTTAATTAATCGGGCATGACATAACTTAACTAGGTACAAGAGCTAATTCTCTAATCTTCTCTAACCACTGCTTAAGGTCATCCTTATTAAGGCGATAACTCATCGGGTGAGCAATTAGCCGCGCTGTACTCTCAAAGAGAACATCAATTTCAATTAAGCCATTTTCCTTTAAAGTACGACCTGTGGAAACTAAATCTACAATTGCTTCTGACATCTCAGTAATTGGACCTAATTCTACAGAACCGTAGAGCGGAATAATTTCCACTGGTAAATCCAGATTATCAAAGTATTCTCGGGCACAATGAATAAACTTGGAAGCCACACGTCCGTGGGGCGGTAGTTCCACAGAACTCCGATAAGGGCTAGAAGCGCGTACCGCCACAGACATCCGGCATTGACCAAAATTTAAATCTGCCAAGTGAGCTACTGAAGAGGTCTTCTCCCGCAGGACATCATAACCGACAATACCCACATGAGCTTGACCATATTCTACGTAAACTGGAACATCATGCGCTCTTACCAGTAGTGCTTTAGCAATCCCCGTAGGTTCAGGAATCTGTAGTTGGCGGTTGGCGGAATCGAGAAAAGCGCTAAAATCCCAGCCAATAGCCTGTAGTAATTTGATGCTGTCTTTTAAAAGTGCGCCTTTTGGCAATGCAACAGTAATCATGAAAAATTAAGTTCAGAAAGAATAACTTGTGAGCTACACCTTGAGAGCAGGGGAGCAAATCTTTAAAGTCCCTCTCCCAGCCTTGGGAGAGGGATTTAGGGTGAGGGCTAATAAAGGTGACATGCTCCCTTATCACTCTGGTAACTTCACCATTTCCCGCACATTACCACGGACTCCACCTACTCCTTGAGCAAACTTACGGTCTTGTGGATAAACCATCATCGGCATGCCATATTTTGGTTTCATAACAATTATCCCAAAGCGGTCAACCTTATTCTGGGTAATATATTGTAGGCGGAAGCGTTGTAGAAGCATTGCCAAGACAATCTTAATCTCCATCATTGCAAAGGCAGCACCGATGCACGTCCGAGGCCCAGTGCTAAAGGGATTGTATTCATAGTTAGTAGGTTTAATTGTCTCCCAGCGCTGCGGGTTAAATGCCTCTGGATCCGGATAAATTTCTTCCATGTGGTGAGAGGGACATTTAAACGGGAATTGTTGTTATAAGCGATCGCTGTCATGATTTTTCCTCTGGTAAAGATTAATAAAGAGAGGGGAAGACAAGATGGAATTGAGTGAAGGTAACAACCAAGAGTTAGTCTTGAAGAGCCTTAATCAACTGGTCAATTTCAGCCTTAGTAGTGAAGTAGTGAACACAGGCACGGACACAATCAGGATCCAGTAAGGTTCGTAGCATAAAGCCCTTTTGTTCGAGAGATTCAACTAATTGCTGGTGTGAGCCGCCATTGGTTAGTACAAAAGAGACAAGACCACTTTTTTGCGGTGAGGTGGCTAAACAGCGGACTGTAGTAAGCTCAGATAAACCACCCCAGAGGTACTCACTCAACTGGCAAATTTGCTGATAACGCTCTTGAGCGCTTCCCCATTGTTGATGAGTTGCGATCGCAGCACGTAATCCAGGGTAAATTGGAAAGGCGGAGGTTGCTACCTCAAATCTCTTGCCATCAGGCTTCCAACCTATGGGTTTATCCCTGGCATCTTTAATTACACTGCGCCAACCAATAAAAGTAGGGCTGAGGCTTGAGAAAGCTTCGGGTTTAACGTACAAACCTCCAATACCTTCTGGTCCACACAACCACTTGTGTCCTGTAAAAGCATAAAAATCTGCTCCCAGTTGAGTCAAATTTAAGGGCAGGGAACCAACCGACTGGGCTGCATCTACTAAAACTCTGATCACCTGGGTACCTTGAGAATAGTTGCGGCAAGCTTCAATAATTTCTGCCAGTGGCAAGACTTGTCCAGTATTCCAGAGGATATGACTTAGTACTACCAGTCTAGTCCTAGGTTGCAGGTGTTGGGCAATTACAGCTGTAGGATCTCCTTGATTGAGAGTTGCAAAAATTGGACAGGTGGAAATATCCACCTCAAACCGACGTCCAATTTCTTGAGCAGTAGCAATGATACCAGGGTGTTCGCAATCACTCAGGAGCAAGTGATCACCAGCTTGCCAATCAATCCCCCACAGGGCAATATTGCAGCCAGCTGTAACATTTTCGGTGAAGGTTATAGTTTCTACTGGCGCAGCTAATTCCGAGGCAAGGGCTGCTCTAGTTTGCTTAACTTCCTTATCAATCCAGTCATTGATCTTGCCACTGAAAGGTCCATACTGCTGGACATATTCATAAGCTTGTTGAATAGCTTCTAGCGATGCTCGAGGTAGAGTACCTTGTCCCCCAAAGTTAAAATAGGCTTTGTTTTCTAGTGCCGGAAATTGCTTTCGATGGAGTTCGAGGCTTGTTGGCGCAGAGTAGATGCCACTCATAAGAATTATCAAAAATGACAAGAACTTTTATTTTATCGGGGAGCATCTTATTTTTCTGTGTGCTAGCCTAGATATAATACTATGTGGATACAACTTGCCTTTCCACAAATAGCCTTATTGGCGTGCTTCTACATAAATCCTAAAAAAACCACTAAAATCCAGGTTTTTCAAAGCCGGGAGATGTCAATTCTACCAGTACCATAAAAATCTCATGACTTCTACCGCCCCCCTAGCAACTGAGCTGACATCAGCAGCTTGCTAGTCAGTTTGCCATACAGTAATTTGTTGATTATAGCCAGATATGACTAAAGTTTTGCTTGTTGAAGACGACCTCTCCCAGTTGGATTTAATCGAAAGTTACTTGAGTGAAAGTGGTCACACTGTCATCTGTGTTGCCGATGCTAAACAAGCCCTCAATAAAGCTGTTGAGCACCAGCCTGATGTCATAATTACAGATGTTGTGATGCCTGGACTAAGTGGCTTTGAGTTATGTCGCAGCCTCAAGAAGAATCCGGCTACCGCCAGCGTTCCTGTGGTAATTTGTTCTTCTAAAAACCAGGAACTTGACCGTCTTTGGGGCATGAAGCAAGGTGCCAATGCCTATCTAACTAAGCCCTTTTCCCGAGAGCAGTTGGTTCGCGCTGTTAAAGCTGCTGTAATTTGAAATTAAGTCTATACCGTTGATAGTTCATTGTTGATGATTCATGGGCAAATGAACTCTCAACAATGAACCATGAACATAAAAAGCGATTACTCGCTAATTGATAGCAAGTTTATTCCCTCTTACTTATTACTTAAAATTAGACTATTTCGAGTCAACTATTCTTACCAATTTTGTTCGTTTCGGGTCAAGAATTTTTTGACCTAAACCAGGAAACTTAACAGCAATACTGATTTTATTTCCTGAACCAAAAATATAGGTAATTTCACCAGTACCAAAAGTATCGTGAATAACTGATTCACCAACTTGCAATTCCTGAGAATTTGCGGTTTGGTTTGGAGATTTATTAGTTTTTGATTTTGATGCTGAGGAAGCTTGCTGCTTGGATTTAACTTTTACCAAGGTGCTGCTAATTAGTTCTGAGGGTAATTCCCCAAGAAACTGGGAACGTGCAGCCGGTTCTCGACTACCATAAAGACGACGCTCACGAGCATGGGAGAGAAATAGCTGTTCTTGGGCACGGGTAATGCCCACATAACAGAGACGGCGTTCTTCCTCTAAAGCTGTGGGGTCCCTCATCGCCCGACTGTGGGGAAATAGTCCCTGCTCTAAGCCTACCATAAACACTACAGGAAATTCTAGTCCTTTGGCAGAGTGAAGAGTCATCAACGAGACTGCTTTTTGTCCTTCTTCAAGGTTATCTAAATCGGATGCTAGTGAGGCATTTGCCAGAAAACCTTCTAAGCTGGTATCTTCGTTATCTTCCTGAAATTGGAGGACCCCATTGTAGAGTTCAAAAACATTTTCTAGTCGATTTTCTGCTTCCTCTGTACCTTTATTTCTCAAGTCGCTAAGATAACCAGATTCTTCCATAATGCCCTTGACAATCTCAGCTGCTGATAAAGCCTTGATTTGCTCCTGCCATTGCTTAATTAGTTCGGCAAATTTATTGACTGCTTTGGCAGAGCGTCCAGCCATAGTATTAACTGAGGTTTCATCACTGAGAATTTCCCACAGAGGTGTGCCTAATTCTTGAGAGGCAACCACTAGATTATTAATCGTAGCTTGACCAATGCCACGTCGAGGAGTATTAATTATCCTTAGGAGACTGACAGTATCAGCAGGGTTAGCCAGCACTCGCAGGTAAGCCAAGGCATCTTTAATTTCTTTGCGGTCATAGAATTTCAGTCCACCGACGATTATATAGGGAACATTACCACGCAAAGCATCTTCAAGAGGGCGAGATTGGGCATTAGTGCGGTAAAGAATTGCAAAACTACCCTCATCTAGTTCTGGGTTCTGTTGTTCTAGTTTGAGGATTTGATTGAGAACAAATTCTGCTTCTGCTACCTCATCATCAGCTTTGTGACAATAAATTTCTTCTCCAACACCGCGTGTTGGTCTAAGGATTTTATCGATACGCTGAGTATTATTCTCAATCAAATGATTAGCAGCTTGGAGAATATTTTCCCTAGAACGATAGTTTTCCTCTAATTTCACCATCGTGCTGGTTTCTTCATCAGGTAAACCATCACCAAAGTCTTCCTGAAAATCTAAGAGGATGGTAAAATCAGCCATCCTGAATGAATATATAGATTGGTCAGCATCACCAACTGCAAAAACTGAACGTTCGCGCCAATCCCACTCACTTTTATTCGTTTCTCCGTTGGTAGTGAGCAGGCGGATAAGTTCGTATTGAATCCGATTAGTATCTTGATATTCATCTACTAAAATATGTTGGAATTGTCGATACCAATAGCCCAAGACAGATTCATTTTGAGCGAATAGTTTGACTGGTACTAAAATTAAGTCATCAAAATCTAGGGCGTTGTTGGCTGCTAACTGCTCTTGGTAATAACCGTAGACTTCAGCAATTACCCTGCCCCGGAAATTAGATTGCTCTTGTTCAAATTCCTGTGGGGATAAACCCAGATTTTTGGCGTTACTAATAGCGTAGCGGACACCACGTGGTTCAAATTTTCGGTCATCTAGGTTTAACTGCTTGGTGACAATATTTTTGACAAGACTTTGGGCATCAGATTCGTCAAAAATGGAAAAATTGCGATTCCATTGGCGTCCCTTTTCATCTTGATATTTGTTGATGTCGAAGCGTAGAATCCGAGCAAATAAACTGTGGAAAGTACCAATCCACAGAGGTTTAATGTATTTCTTGTAGACACGCGATCGCAACTGAATTTGTTCTTCAGCTGGCAGCAATTCCAGACGCCCACCATGTTTTTTTTGCGCCAGCTGCTGAGCAAATATAATCTCAATTCGATTTTTCATTTCCCGTGCGGCTTTGTTAGTAAAAGTTACCGCCAGGATATTTTCTGGATCTACTTTGTGTCGATCAATCAGATTAGCAATCCGGTAAGTTAGCGCCCTAGTTTTGCCAGAACCAGCCCCAGCAACTACTAGTAACGGCCCGCAGAAATGTTCAACGGCGCGACGCTGTGAAGGATTGAGGTGGCTAAGAAAATCAGTGGTTTGTGTCATAGTTGGCTTTGTGATTCCTACGCGCTAGCCCCTACAGCCCGACGCTTTGGCAGGCTCAGCTAACGGGCATCATAAAAGCAGGGTTAATTTTCTCATCTAAACATGGTTACCATTATCTTCACAGCATCTTTACCTTATCCTCATCTAAATACATAACTTTCCTTAATTTACACTTATCGACCTCCTTTAGCATAGGCAATAGATTGGTCTTGTACACGATAAAAACAAGACATTAGTTTTTGCCCTCAAGCAAACATACTCAAGATTTGTCCGTCAATTAGGGCAGCAAGCACTACCGCTAAGTATCTAAAACTCGTTTTTACTTTTACAGGAGGTTTCATGAATAAGTTATGGGCAGTGCCAGTTTTTAGTCTGGCGTTTACTTGTGGGCAAATGATAGCCAGCTCATCAGCTATGGCTTATAGCTTTTTCCGGGCTTACTTGAGTGGAGAAGAAGAAATAGTCACCAACCCCGATGGTACATTTTCTCCCATACCGAATGATTCCAGTGCCAGAGGTGTTGCTGATTTAAAACTCAACGACTCTGGAGATGAACTCAGTTACCGTTTCGAGATTTTTGGCTTAGATTTAGGTATTTTAGAACAAGGTACCCAAAATCCTGATAACTTTCCAGTAACTGCAGTAGATGCTCCTGACAATACTGTTACTCAACTCCATTTTCATAATGCTCCTGCTGGTGCCAATGGTCCAGTTGTCTTTAGCCCTGCATCTTTATTAGCTTCTGGCTTTGATGATTTAGGCAATATAGAGTTTGAGAATAACACTGATACAGGGTCAACCATAGTATCAGGGATTTGGGATATCAATGACCCTCGTCCACTAACTCCAGGGCTGGTTGATGAACTCCTATCTGGCAATATCTATATAAATGTTCACACAGTTGGGATTCCAGGCGGTGAACTTCGAGGACAGATTGAGAAAGTCCCAGAACCAACTGCAACTGTAGGGCTAGTGTTGGCTGGTAGCATGGGGTTAATCTTGGCGCGACGAAAATCAGCACTAAGCTAAGGTTTACAAGGGAGATGGGGGGATGGGAAGAGGCCAAAGACACAGGGGAATTTGGTACCAATGTTTCTCCCCACACCTCCCTATCCCTCTTTTAAAAGTTTCCCTGTTCACTGTTGCCTCGTTAACAATTCCATAACTTTATTATTAACAGCTAGGGATACAATTGGCATATATATCAATCATTATCAGTATTGACCGACATCAATATTGATCAACTCGAATACCAAAATGCGGTGATAAGCTTTTGAGTCGATTAGCTTAACCCCAAATTTAATTCACAGGGGTAGTATCCATGCAAATAACAAAAAACCTCAATGCATTTACTCTCACAAAATTTGCTCTGTTTGCTGGCTTAGTGGCACTTGTGAGTTCATGCTCTCAGGGTACTTCCAGCCAACAACAGACAATCAGGATCGATGGCTCTAGTACAGTTTATCCAATTACCCAGGCAGTTGCCAAAGAGTTTAATGCGAAAAATATAGTGCCTGCGGAAGTCACAGTAGACTTCTCTGGTACTGGCGGTGGATTTGAAAAGTTCTGTGCTGGCGAAACCGATATCAACGACGCCTCGCGCCCGATTCAGCTTGATGAAATGGCAAAGTGCAAAGCAGCAGGTGTCGCTTACATAGAACTGCCTGTTGCTTTTGATGCCCTGAGTGTGGTAGTTAATTCCCAAAATAACTGGGCTTCTGAGATTACCCTAGCAGAGTTGAAAAAAATCTGGGATCCAGCAGCTGAAGAAAAAATCACCAAGTGGAATCAAGTGCGCGCCTCTTGGCCAGACAAACCTCTCAATCTCTATGCTCCGGGAACCGATTCCGGCACCTATGACTACTTCACAGAGGCAATAGTAGGTAAAGCGGGAGATAGTCGAAGTGACTTTTTTGGTAGTGAGGATGATGATATCCTAGTCGAAGAGATCAGTGAAGACCCAAATGCCATAGGTTACTTTGGTTTAGCGTATTATGAAACTAACCCAGGTCAAATGAAGCCACTGGCGATAAATAGCGGCAATGGTTCAGTGCTGCCTTCAACCGAAACGGTTAAGAATGCCACATACCAGCCCCTCTCCCGCCCACTATTTATCTATGTCAGCCTTGGCTCTGCTCAGGATAAGCCAGCAGTTAGAGAATTTGTTTACTATTACCTCAAACGAGCACCAGAGATAGTTTCTACTGTAGGTTATGTGCCTTTACCCAAGGAAGGGTATCACTTAAATAAGGTTCACTACAACCAAGGTAAAGTAGGTACTGTATTTGAGGGCAAGTCTCAGTTTAACCTTACTATTGGCGAATTGTTGCGTAAACAAGCTAAATATTAGGTTCATGGTTCATTGCTCATAGTACGCGCTACGCGCATGCTGCGCAAAGATGGTTCATGGGGTTGGTATTTGACAGTTGTGGAATACTTTCTCTTCGGAACAATCAACAATGAACCATGAACAGTCCATTATCTTTTCTGAGTTCCTACAAACCAGAAACCCCCAATCCCTAGAATTACTGCTAAGACAATCACAGGTATGAGCCATTGGGCTAGTGGTTGGCTGTTCGATTGTACCCTCTCATTAGAGGAAACTTGGTCTTGGCTGGATTGAACTTCTAAATCAGATTTTTGGGCATCAGTACTAGTTACGGGTGCAGCTTTGCCAGTGCTGACATTAACAGTGTACTTGAGATTAAATTCCTGGAAATTAGCGCCAGATTTAGGGGCTCCACTTAACTCCAGCTCATAGGCTCCAGCTTTTGGAAAAATAATATCAGCTCCTGGAATACCCTGGTACTGTTCAGCGGAGATGGCTTTTAAGGTAGGCTCAAGAATGGGGGAGTCGCCTGCTGCTGAAGGTTGCTCATAAACTGCTAGCTTACATTCGCATTGTTCTAGAGGGATGAGTTGCCCTCCGGTGCGAGTTAGGGCAAACCAGGTTCTAGCTGGTTCCCCTGCACGAGGATTGTGATTTGGTTCAATATGGAAGGTAGCACCAACATCGGCGTTGGTTTGAACTTTGTGAGCTACTGCTGGGTTAAGCTGTTGAGCATTAAAAATGCACAACAGCAAGGCAGGAGGCAGAAGGTAGGAGGCAGAAGGCACAAGAGTTTCAGCCATTAACTAATATTAAATAAATATATGATTTAAATGCCTAACAGCTTAATTAGTCCAGTTAGCAAGAAGAAGCCACTAATAATTTTACTTCTAAATGACTGGTGGAAATTGTTCATGGTTAATGGTTAATGGTTAATGGTTCATTGCTCATTGCTAAGCTGTCATATCATGTCCGGTCAATTAAGCTTAATAAAAGTAGGTTGGGTAGAAGGTCGTGAAACCCAACTCTAATCATCATATATTTTGGGTTTCGTTGCCTCTTCTTACGAAAGTTGTTCATGGGGGAAAGCCCCAAGACCACACTTTGGCACAACCCAACCTACAACTACAGATTTCTATTATGGGTAATCCATCGGAAATGGTATCACACATTTATAGCGCTGCGCCCTGGGAACTCTTAACAGGGAACTCTTAACAGGGAATGGAAAAACTTATCAAACAAAGGTTTTAGCAATTGTTCTTTACCTGAATTTGTAAACATACCAGCGCGCACTGCTATAACTTGCATTTTTAGATGCAAGAGGAGAAGGTAAAGAGGGGGAAGACAAGGGAGAATTTTGTATACAAAATTCCTCCCATACCTCCCTATCCTTCCGCCTTCTGCCTTTGTCAATCATTAATTTTGCTCGAAAACTGTGTTAGATTTGCTGTTTGTCTTGACTCTGGGATTCTTAGGGAGTTTTGGTCATTGTGTGGGCATGTGTGGTCCCCTGACGCTGGCTTTCTCTCTATCTATGCAAGGAGAAACTGCTCAAGGCTGGTTTTCTCAACTGGCTTTTCACGGGCTGCTTAATCTAGGAAGAATAGTTAGCTATGCCCTTGTTGGTGCAGTACTTGGGGGAGTCGGTTCAGCATTGATTTCCGGTGCTCAATTGGCGGGAGTTGGTAGTGGGCTACGTCAGGGTATAGCAATTTTTACAGGGTTATTGCTGATTTGGTTTGGTTGCTGGCAAGTTAAACCTGATTGGCTGCCCAGTCTACCGATATTACACCCACTTCAGGGTAGTTTGCATCTGCGCTTGAGTAATGCAATGAGCCGCCTGTCTTATCAAACAAGCTGGTGGACACCTTTACTGTTAGGAGGGGTTTGGGGTTTTATTCCCTGTGGTTTCTTGTATGCTGCTCAGATTAAGGCAGCAGCAACCAGCAATCCCTTGATGGGGGCGGCAACAATGCTGGCTTTTGGACTGGGAACAATGCCAATGATGTTGGGTGTGGGTATATCGGCATCCCGACTAAGTGCTGATAGGCGCAGCCAACTGTTTCGTATGGGGGGCTGGGTAACTATCACTATTGGTATTTTAACCCTCCTGCGCACAGATGCGATGGTGGATTTCACAGGACATGGGGCACTGTTGTTATTGATGCTGGCGCTGATTGCTCGTCCTGTTAGCGGCTTGTGGGCAGGATTGTTGCACTATCGACGGGCTTTGGGTGTAGGAGCATTTGTATTAGCGATCGCACACACTGGTCATATGCTTGATCATACTCTGGACTGGAATTTAAAGGCGATATCTTATATGTTGCCGCAGCATCAGTTAGGTATTATCACCGGAATTTTAGCTTTAGTGTTAATTACCCCGGCTGCTGGCACTAGTTTTGATTACATGCAGAAACTCTTGGGTAAGCGTTGGCGGCAAATTCATTTGTTGAGTATCCCAGCTTTACTATTAGCAGGCATTCATACTGTAGTGATTGGTTCCAATTATCTCGGTCAATTGCAATTGAGTTGGGACAATCAAGTTCGAGCAGTAATTATTGGGATTCTAATTATAGGCATTTTATTAGTAAGAGTGCGTTCCTTTTGGTCACTTTTATCTCTAGAAAAGTTTTATCGGTAGGGGCGCACCGACGTGCGCCCTTACTTAAACCTGCTTAACACCTAACATCTTCTAAACAAAAATAATGCCTTTCAGCTTTATGTTTTTTTTTAAATATCTTGTTGTTTATTATGCTTTATGACAAATTAAAATTGTTGCAACTGCAATCGTTGCAACAAAGTCAGAAACCAGCCCCTAGCTTTGGACAGGCACGGGCTGGCTCTGTCTCCAAATAACATATAAGGAGTCATAAGCTGTTAGGCATTTAAATCATATATTTATGTGATAAAGGAAGAAGAGGAGGAGAGGGAGGAATTTTGTAGACAAAATTCCTCCCCAACCTTTACGCAATCTTGACGTAAACTTCATTAAGGCTTCAAATAAAGCCGTTGCTATTTGCCGGAATATTTGCAATTATTTGTTCAGTAAGATTTAATTCGTTTCTTAAGGTTGTAACTAGACCTAGAAAAAATGACTGATATTTTTGGATTTGAACAGGGTAATTTTACTGATTGGAGTACTATCGGTGTTGCTAGTATCGAGACATCTGCAGTTGGTAGTATCCCCACAGAGGGTCAATTTCAAGCCCTGATTACTAGCGGCTTCGGCTCTGTCAGTGATACCGCAATAGAGAATTTCCTAGGTTTAAATTCTGGGGCTATAGACGGAGTTAGCAATGGTAATGCTACGGGAGGTTCAGCTCTTCAACTAGACCCGATTACAGTGGAAGCTGGAGACGTTTTAAGCTTTGACTTCAACTTCCTTACCAACGAATTTACACCTACTTTCTTCAATGATTTTTCCTTTGTATCCATTACCTCTAACCCTGTAGAAGAACTGGCTGATACCAACAGTTCTTTCCTCACCTCCTTGACTAATTTTTCTGAGGAGACAGGCTACATGACTTTCATTTACCAGTTTCCACAAGCTGGTACTTATAACGTAGGAATTGGAGTAGTAGACTTAATAGATTCTATTGTTGATTCAGGTTTGCTAGTAGATAACCTCAGGGTTATTCCTGCTGAGGAAGTGATTGTAGGTACAGATGAGGATGAGTCCCTATTTGGTGATGTCAATGACGATACGATTTTTGGTCAGGGTGGTAACGATCAAATCTTTGGTAGCGAGGGAGTAAATACTCTCTATGGTGGTGATGGCAATGATACCATCTTCGGTGGTTCTCAAGCTGATACTATTTATGGTGGCAAGGGCAATGATACAATCTTTGCCTCTGAAGGAAATAACATCGTCTATGGCGGTAGTGGTGATGACACCATTTACACTGGCTCCGGCGATGATTACATTGTTGGTGGTAAGGGCAGTGATATCATCTGGCTAGGTGGTGGTGAAGATACAGTTGTCTTGGAAGAGGGCTCCGGGTTCGATATCATCAATAACTTCCAGCTAGGTCAGACTACCTTTGTCGCAGGTAATGCTAATAACCTTAGTATCGTTGATGGGGCTAACGGTACTGAAATCTCTCTGTTTGGTGACCTTAAAGCCATTGTTAGCAATACCCAAGCTAGTACCCTGGTTGATAATATTGATACCGTCTTTGTCTAATTTTCAAATCAAATCCTTGCTGAGGGGTTAGATCATAAATCATTAGGAGTACAAGGGAATTCCGAGCCTGCATTAAGTCCTCTTTGAGAGGACTTAAACTATGACACTGGGGTTTGAACTCCAGGCTTGTGAAGTGATAACAATAATATTTCCTACTTCTTACTTATTACTTATTAAGTATCACGCACTTTCGACAATGTCTTCTTAAGACTTGCTATTTCTCCAGAATATTGCTCTCCTTTAACCTCTAGTCTAGCTTCAATCTTATAAAGTATTCTCCTAAAAATAGTAACTTCTTGCCTTAGTTCCAAAACTTGTTCTGAAAGAATCTGACACTCTGCTTGAAGTTGCTCTATTTCATCCTGTTTTACTTCCAATTCCTCCTTAATTTTCTGGTCTTTATCTTCAAATTTTTCATTGATCCAATAAGAAGGATAGGGAGGTGTGGGAGGAGGAATTAAGAATGGGGAAGTGTGAGAAGTATGGGAGGAATTGTGGTATACACTGATTCCTCCTTATCCTCCCTATCTCCCCACACTCTCTTATTTCCCCCTCTATCTAAAGATGCAAGTTAAATGTCTCAGAGCTAATTAGGAGAAGGTTCAGATAGCAACCGCCAATCTTCTATTCGACTTACACCAATCCGAACTGGTACACTCAGATAATTTTCCACATAATAGTAGTCAGTTTGGTATTCCCCAAAAGAACCATCTGGACGCCTCAAACGATATTGGAACTGGGGAATATAATTATCCCGCACTAGCCTGTCAATCAAATGTTTGTAATCATCCCGGCTGTCACGCCACAAGAAGCTATAATTGAAACCGGTCCACTGATGGGGCATTAGGGTGCTGCGTTCTGGTCGCAGTAAGTCATTAGTATGCAAGCAAATGTCGTCCCACATCGATGTAATTACGACAATCCTGCCTTCTTGGCGCTTTTCTCTAATGAAATCGGTAACACGAAGGTAATTGGCTCCGAGTAAGTAATTCCCTGTTTGCGGTTGTGGTTTGGTCATGGCACAATCGTAGTTAAGTATACATGTTGGTATTCGGTACGGGCGATCGCATCCCGGCCAGGAAACGATTGCCCTTCTTCGTTTTAGTTTCTTAGCCGAAACCGCTAATTCTAACGCACACCGTCTTAAGGCATAAGCAGCAAAGCGTGATGGCGCTTTGATATTTAGGCTTTCGGTTGAAATTGAGAGATGGCACCCAGATAAATACAATTGATCCATTGTTAAGACTAAAACCAGATACTTCGGTTATTGCTGAAGTTGCCTGTCCCTAGAGGATCAGCCTGAAATTTGGCACTAGGGTCAACTTTTGCCTGTCTAAACGTGGGGAGATTCTCTACGTATTACTAAATCAGGTAAATTGTAGGATGAGCGGTCGTGAATTTCGATCAGTTCCTCAGTTGTCCAAGGTTCACCATTCTCCTTGCAAAGAACAACTCCCAAGCCAATTAAATCGTCATTGGTGGGACTTTGCCCTGCAAGGATAGCTTGCAAATTCTCGATTTTAACTTCGCTCAACTCTGCTAACTTTTCCAAATCCCAGTCGCGAATTAGCTCTGCAATTGTGAGTTCATCGCTGTGATCTAGTGTGATTTCACCTTGATCTAAGAGGCTGAAAAACTTCCCTAAGATTTCTTCGAGTCCTTGAGAATAATCACGCTCATTTTCGACGCAGTAGTTCTTGAATCGTTTGATTAGCGTTTTCGGGATATGACCTCTGATTAAGGCATATCTAGGATCAGTCTTTTTGTGAACCAATGTTAGCGCCCTCATCAACGAAGAATAACGACTCTTAAGAGCCTTATACTGATTATTGCACATTGGTCGTAATATCGCAACATACTTAATTTCTTAAGTAGCAACGTGAGCTTAGGGGGTTTAGAGGATTGAGCTAGGGTTAGCATCCCTCTATCAATATTGGCACAGGAAGGCATGATGTCGCAACGAAATTATGTTGCTATCTAAAAACGAGTTATTCTAAACCACAGTAATTTCAGATGAAGAACCTCATGACTACTCAGGTAAACTTTATTCTCAAAGTTTTTCTTATTTCAGCCGGGATTTCAGTTTTGATCAGGTATGGAGCCCCTAGCTTACCGATAACCGCCACTGCTGCTAACGCCCTAAAGGCAGTACTTACACCAACTTTAATCGTGGCAATCGGGCTGTTTTGGAGAGTTGTGCAGCTCAACAGAGGAGAGGGGGGGCACAGTGGGAGTGGGAAGGGGAGAGGATTTTGATGAACCTCCTACCTTTGGTTCCAAACTTCCTAAACTTCCTCGCTTGTTCTGTTCCCGCTCAATTGCTTCAAACAGAGCAAGAAAATTGCCTTCCCCAAAGCCCTTTGCCTGAAAGCGGCGCTCAATGACCTCAAAAAAGAAAGTAGGCTTGCCAAAAATTGGCTGGGTGAAAGTTTGAAGTAACAAAGCTTGGGGAAACTCTCGCTGCCAATCTACTAAAATTTGTCTGGTGGCAATTTCTTCCCATTCTCCTGGTGATAAAGGTAAATTAAAGCCGCCAAACCCTTCCTGCAACTGGCTATAGTAACTAGGAGGAACTTCAATGAAAGGCAAACCTCGACAACGAATTTGGGCGATTGCCTCGACTATATTGCTAGTTGATAGAGCAATATGCTGGACTCCTGCTCCACCATTGACATCTAGAAATTCCTGAATCTGGGAATTAGCAGAAGTCGGCTCATTGATCGGTAACTGTACTTCGCCAGTAGGATGAACCATGACCTGAGAGTATAAGCCAGAGTGTTGTGTCTGAATAGAAAACATTTGTTGTGGGCAAAATTCCAGCACTGTTTGATACCAACTTACTGCTGCCCCTAAATCACCAGCAGCAACATTAAGCACCACATGATCAATGCTGGTTAACCTTGTCTGAGGATCGTAATTACTCTGGTTTCCTTGTCTACTTAGGGGTCGTAGTTTACCATTAGCAGCTTTCGTGATCCAGTTCAACTGAATAGGGAAAAACGATTCCTGAGAGATTCCCTGCCCCTCGATGAGGGTATGAACCAGAGAACCCCAGGAAGAAATTTTACCCCACTTTAACCGTCCCTGTCTTGGAAATTGCTCCTGAGGTGGTTGTAATATTTGCGTTCCCTGAGCAATTGCTTTCTCTATGAGTGTTTCTACATCCTCGACTAGAAAAGCTATGTCAGCTACGCCAGGAGGATGCAAACACAAGAACTCAGCAACAGGACTTTCTGAGCTCAGAGGTGAAGAGAGAAGAAAAGTGATTGAGCCACTTTTGACAACTTCTGTGTAGGTGTGGTTACTACTGCCACTGGTGAACCGTTGAAAGCCGAGAGTGTGGACTAACCAATCACAAAAAACTGCAGCATCTTCAACATAGAAGTGAACATGATCAATTTTCATGGTAAAAATTCAGTTCAAAGAGCTTAGACTATTTTTTATTTTGCTCTTTTCCTGAGAAAAAATTAAGAATTTACTTAATGCATCTCATAATTTTCTAATTTACTATTAATTTTTCTTTCTATAAATAAGGTCAGAATTTATATAGTTTGAGTCAACCTAAATTACAACTAGGTAATAATCCAATGTCAACTAATCTAAGTGAAGGCAGCACAACTCCAGCATTTATCACCGACTTTGAAGGTGCAAGGTTCATTGACGAACCTCTAGAAGGTGGAGGTACTTTCGCAGTGGGACAAGAAGAGGATATCAACATCATTATTTTTCCAGAAACTGGCGAAATTAATGATGTATTTGCTGGTGGTAATGACACAGATGTAATCCAGGCTCTCAACGGAGATGATAACATCCAAGGTGGTTTAGGAACTGACTTTGTCTTTGGTGGTGAAGGAGATGATATCGTCCGAGGCGGTGAAGGAGATGATGTTGTTGTCGGCAACGAAGGCTCAGATATTTTGATCAGTGGCAGTGGTAGCGATATCTATGAGTTCTTTGCTAACCAGTTTGTAGAAGGAGACGTAGATCTTATCCTCGATTTCGAGGTAGGACTTGATGCCATAGTAGTTGTAGGTAGCACAGATGTGAGTTACGATGCCACTAGTGGTTTCTTATCTGTCGATGGCTTGGATGTCGCCATAGTAAATGGATCTCCAGACCTCAGTGTCCTTGACAGAAGTAATTCTGCTGTTGTTTTCTAGAACAGCCTAGTAGCTTGACACACCTAAATTAGTGCATTAGAAATTGGTTTCTAGTAATGGCTTTAGCAATTGCTATTCAAGGCATGTATCGCTAAAGGGATGACTACTAACAATGTACATTTTTAGTTGTGTAGCACAGCTAGAATAAAATCAGCCATTGTGCATTAAAAATGCACAATGGCTGAGAATAGTTAACAGTTAATAGTCAATAAGTAGTCGGGCAGAAATAAGCGTGACTGTGTAAATAATTATGAAATTGCCCGAAATTACTCTACACCCTACACCCTACACCCCACACCCCACCTCAACCAGCAACCTTTATTTTTGTTCAGGTAAGCTGTTGTGCATTAAAAATGCACAACAGCAAGGCAGAAGGCAGAAGGCACAAGAGTTTCAGCCATTAACTAATATCAAAGAAATATATGATTTAAATGCGTAACAGCTTACTTAGTGGCTTATCATGATCTGAAAAATGCAGCAACTATTGGAGTTTAGCTAAAGTATTCCGTAGAATCTGAGCTGTGATTGCCAACTAATCTCCTCCCCAACCCTTTTTTTCACTCACCCAGCATTATATATAATTAAACTGGGCTAGGGTGTACTGAGGTACTATTCTAATGATTCCTAGATTAAATCTTAAGGAACAATCAAAACCAGAGGTTGCACTGTTCTTAGAAGAATTAGTTAACACAGCCTTTGCAGGAGAAATTCGCACCGATTTTGGTAGTCGGTTAATCGCTTCAACCGATAACAGTATTTATCAGATTTTACCTCAAGCCGTAGTCTTTCCCCGGATTAGTGAAGACTTGGTGCATCTATTTAAGTTGGCTAACCAAGAAATATTTAGAAACATCACATTTTCTCCTCGAGGTGGAGGAACAGGAAGCAATGGTCAATCTCTTTCTTCTGGGATTATGATTGATTGCTCTAAGTACATGAACCAGATTCTAGAAGTAAATCTAGAAGCTGGTTGGGTGCGAGTTCAACCAGGTGTTGTTTTAGACCAACTAAACAATTATTTAAAACTTTACGGAGTATTTTTTGCCCCTACAGTTGCTCCCTCCAATCGCGCCACGATTGGAGGGATGATTAATACCGATGCCTGTGGTCAAGGTTCGCGCATTTATGGGCGAACGAGTAATCATATCTTGGAATTAATTTGGGTTTTATCGGATGGCACAGTTGGAAATTCTCACGATGTCAGTGCGAGTATTTTAACTGAACTCAAGCAAGATTCAGGTCGTTTAGGAGAAATTTATCGTCAAGTTGAGGAAATTGTTAGCTCTAAAGGGGAACTTATTGAACAGACATTCCCAAAAATGCCTCGATTTATGACTGGTTACAACTTGGCAAAAGTCTATTCTCAAGGAGAGGATAACTTCAATCTCAACTGGATTCTAGCAGGTTCAGAGGGAACACTAGCAGTCATTAGCGAAGCGAAATTAAGGTTAACACCAATTCCCAAATACAAAAAATTACTGGCAATTCACTACTCCTGTTTTGATGATGCTCTCAAGGCTGCTCAAACTCTTCTCGAATTAGAACCAGCAGCGATAGAAACCATTGATGAAAAAATCTTAGAGCTCGCTAAGCAGGATGAAATTTATTATTACGTTCAAGAATTTATTGCCGATGCTAAGGCAATAAATTTGGTAGAGTTTGCAGGAGATAATCTTGAACAGCTTCAACAGCAAGTTAGCCAAATCGGCCACCTAATTGAGTCTAAAAAAAATCAACCAGAACAAGCAATTAGTTCTTATCTAGCTAGGAATGAGGAAGAAGCCGCTAGTCTCTGGGAGTTGCGAAAAAAAGGAGTAGGGCTGCTAGGAAACAGAAAAGGAGAACGCAAACCCATTGCCTTTATTGAGGATACTGTAGTACCACCATCACACTTATTTAGTTATATTCGTGAATTCAAAACCCTACTTTCAAGCTATCAGTTAGACTATGCTATGTTTGGCCATGTAGATGTGGGTTGTGTACACGTTAGACCAGCTTTAGATATGAAAACTCCCACAGATGAATCGTTAATTAGGGAGTTATCAGATAAAGTTGTAGCCCTAGTTAGGAAATACGGTGGCGTAATGTGGGGGGAACATGGCAAAGGATTTCGTAGCGAATATACCCCTGTTTTCTTTGGCGAAGAATTGTATGAAGATTTGCGAAAAATTAAAGCTGCTTTTGACCCAGAGAATAAATTAAATCCTGGTAAAATAGTTACCCCCTTTGGTACATCGGCAGAGGTTGTGTCAGTTGAAGCTCCCTTGAAAGGTCATTTTGACCGACAAGTTTCATCTACAGTGCGATCGCAATATGAGGTAGCATTCAGCTGTAATGGTAATGGTCTGTGTTTTAACTTTAATCCAGATCAAGTAATGTGTCCTTCTTATAAAGGAATTCGCGATCGCATTCATTCCCCTAAAGGTCGTGCTAGTCTATTGAGGGAATGGTTACGACAATTAGAAATAGCCAAAATTGATAACTTAGAAAAACCTGGCAATTTTCCTATAAAAGTCTGGAATAAACTCAATCAAGTCTGGGGTATTTATGACTATTCCCATGAAGTTTATCAAGGTATGCAGGGTTGTCTCTCCTGTAAGGCATGTGCCAGTCAATGCCCTATTCACGTCGATATCCCCAGCTTAAAAGCGAAATTTCTACAACTTTACTACACCCGTTATCTTCGACCTTGGCGCGATTACTTGATGGGTAATATTGAAACCTTAGCAAGTTGGCAATCTAATGCACCTGTATTGATAAATACTCTAACTCAGAACCCAATCACAGGCTGGGCAATCAAAAGGTTTCTGGGATTAGTTGCTCCACCTTTGATAAGTACTTTAACTCTCAAGCAAGGATTAGCAGCCAGAGGAATCCCCAAATTTGACTTAGCGAAATTATCGGCTTTGAGTGCCCTGCAACGGGAAAACAGCATTATTTTGCTCCAGGATGCCTTTACCAGTTGCTATGAGTCTCAATTGGTTCTTGATACCTATGATTTACTGCACCAACTTGGATATACGGTATATATTCCGCCGTTGTTTGCCAGTGGCAAGCCTTTGCATGTCCTTGGTTTTCTAAAACAATTTCAAGCTATCGCCAAAAAAAATACTGAATATCTGCAACAGCTAGGGCATTTAGAAATTCCAATCATCGGTATTGAACCTAGTATTATCCTCACTTATCGAGATGAATATAGCAAAATTATCGAAACACCAGAACCATTCCCAAAAGTCCAATTACTGCAAGAATTTCTAGTAACACAGCCTCATCGCCTGCCGCAGATTGCCACTTCTGAGCCATATTACTTATTAGGTCACTGTACAGAAAAAACAGCTACTGTGGCATCTCAACAACAATGGCAACAAATTTTTCAGGCTGCTGGTATCCCTTTAAATCTGATCACAACAGGTTGCTGTGGTATGGCAGGAATTTACGGCCATGAGGCAGAGCATTATGCCTCCTCCCAGGGAATTTATCAAATGAGTTGGGGGCGACACCTACCCTCAACAGTAGATGAGAGAAAGTACTTTTTAGCTACTGGTTATTCTTGTCGTTCTCAAGTTAAACGATTTGATGGCTGGATGCCTTTACATCCAGTACAAGCTTTGTTGAAGAGAATATCAAGTAGCAAAATTCACTAGTTTATGACTGAGGTTGACCCATAGCATTTCCAAATAGATAATAAAGCCCTATGCTGATTTTTAGCCTTACCCAAATTCAGTATTCCTTTATTTTGGTTCCCTCTGATTCAAGTAATTATTAACCAGCAATTTCCCCCCTCGTCTCCTCTAATTAGGGCTTGGGATAGGACACAAGGGAAGCAAAATAATCTGTTGGTAGCTAGTATCATTTGGCAAAAAAGAGCCTTGCCAATTTACTGGCACTTTTTAGGAAAAGAAGGCTATAGTAACCTCGCGCAACAACAAGGGACGATTCGACCAATATTAAAGTTACTTACTGATTACGAAATTGTCTTAATAGGAGACCGAGAATTTCATAGTGTACACTTAGCTTATTGGCTCAAAACTAGGACATCGAGGAAAGGAAAAGTATATTTTGCCTTACGGCAGAAGCAGGATACCTACATCCGTATTAGGAAGTCGATTTTTTTCTCAATAAAACCAAGAAAGAGTCAACTCAGTCACCTCCAGAAAATGATTATCATTA
The DNA here is from genome assembly GCA_010692645.1 of Symploca sp. SIO2E9. Classification (GTDB taxonomy): domain Bacteria; phylum Cyanobacteriota; class Cyanobacteriia; order Cyanobacteriales; family Coleofasciculaceae; genus SIO3C6. The sequence continues at coordinate 12,319 of JAAHGS010000031.1, read as the reverse complement.
TCACTTACCTAGAGGGTCGGCTGTTCATTCTCAATTAAGCCATTGAGAATGAACAGCCGAAGAAGCCCACGATTGCTCTTGACCACAATTTGCTGCAATCGCCTTAACCCGAACTCACGTTAACCCAAGCCGGGCCAATACCTAATTCATTGTGGGACGAACAAGAGGAAGGTTTGATTTCCTGACGGCTAAATCAAACAATGCCGCGTTATTGTTCATTATTCTTTTTTCCTGGGAAAACTCAATAGAATTTCCTCCTGAAGTAAGTTCGGCTGTGCGGAAGAAAAGACGGTTATCTGTTGCACTGTAGATTAAGGAAAGCTTATCCTCAAACTTTATCGTTCTGAGACAGGAATAAGAACCTTCTAGAGGCGAGTTTGACGTCCCCAAAAAATTGTCATCCTTGTATCTCAAAGCCACAATTTCATAATTTCCATTGGAGTTCCTCGTAGATAATGTGGGTACAACCAAAATATCCTCTAATACTCCTAGTCCCACTTGGTGTAGTGAATAAGGTCCCATACCATAGGATGTCAATCGTTCCCAATTTTCTGACTTGTCCATAGTCATCAAGATAACTATGCCGGAATTATGGTAGTCTTTAAAAGCACAATACAGTTTGTTGTTATATACAGCCATCCCTGGTAGACGATCAGCTCTGATATTGTCGACTCTTTTCACACTACTCCAAGAGTTGTTGTTGCGATCAAAGCTTAGGTAGTACAAATAACCATCATCTTTTGGATTTGGGAAGACACAGTAAAGTTTATCATTGAATTCTGCAAGTGTCATATTCTCAAACCTTGCCGAACTATCCTTATGAGTTAGCAATTTTGAAGACCATCCAAATTGATATAATTCTGAGTAAAGTAATGTGTCGGAGTTAGGAGTGTTCTGGGATACTGCATAAATTGATTCCTTATTTTCATACCAAGCCACTGCCGGATAAAAGTGCTTATCATTGGGTGATACTGGAGTTGCCTTATTCCATTCCAGATCATTGTTGTTTTCTGGTGGCCATTCTAGAGCCGTATAGTCAAACTGATATAACTTGTTATTGTCATTGGGATTGTCATAAATTACTGTTAACACAGACCTGGTTTCGCTGGGGATACCATTTTCCTTCAGATAGTCCTGATATGCCTCTTCCATCAAATCGCGTTTGCGATTAATATCAGGTTCATCTTCAAACAACTCTGGGATTAGAAGTTCATACACCAAGGCAAGCTTAATTTTGACTGGTATGGGATTATCTGGAATCGTTTGTATCCAATCTTCAAGATCAGCTATTCCTGGGGATCCTCCTAGTGTGATTATTTTATGATAGTACTCGGCTGTTTCTTCCTGAAATCGCCTCATATCTTCGTTGTCAAAATCAGCCCCTACCTGCCCAGTGAGTTTTTTAAAGGACCACTCAGCCCCCAGATTCACATTTGTACCTTCCATTTCCAGACGCTCATAGGAATCTTTGCTAACGTAGGAATAGTTATTCTTAAGTCCGCCAAAACCTACCTGCCAGGTATAGTGAGTGCCAACATTTTCAATGAAGGTTTTGTACTTCTGCCTATCCTCTTCAGAGTCTCGGGAATTGGGAAGTGCCTTAACTCGATTCTGAAATTCATGTCCTAGCTTGAAGTATCGTTTGACCTGATCAACTACTGCACTCTCAGACTCACTTAAAGCTAGTCTATGGTTCTGCACATACTGATGAGAGTAGACAGCTAGTCGTTCCTTATCACTACTTTCCTGAACAAAGGTAGTATAACTGCGACTAGCCGTGAAGCCAAAAATACCACCGACAATACCTAGACCAAGTGACAAAGCAGTTGTATGTTGTTCGTAATATTCGGAAACATTCCGTTGATATTTAGCAAATACCTCATCTTTTAGACCAGGAGTAGACTGGTAAATGGTATTTTTGGGCTTCAAATAGGGTTGATCTCCAGTAGGTTCAAAACCCTGGGCATTCATATCCACGACATTTCTCGGGTTTGTGGCAATTGGTGGATCATCCTTGGCATCTTGGTCACTTTCTATTTCTAGGAGGTCAGTAGGATCTAGTTTGAGGATGTTATAGGAATAACCCAAGTATGTATAATTACGCAGAACATCGTCGTCAAAGCTACTCATATATTTCTCCTTGCAGTGTTATTGCCAGTGAACAAGAGATAATTTCCCTTACATTGAAAAAATACTGCATAAATAATGTTTGCGATTGTTTTTTTTACAAAAAACATAATAAATTCAAAGTGGGACTTATGCATTGACAGATATATAAAAACACTATATATTTAAATACCTCTATGAACACAATCCCAATTCAACTTAAAATAATCAGTAATACTTGGATCACCGCTACTTGGGATGAATGCTTGGTTATTAGAAAAATTTCAGCAGTAATCAGTATTTTTGTGACTACTAGACTCCCCAACGGTACCATTTGCGAAAGTTTGAGCCGTCACTTACTGCTAGCCCAATCTGGTGCTGACTCGATAGTTCATCGTAGCCACCTTCATTAGTACCAATGTAATACATCCGAAAACTGCCATCATCCATCGGCACCACACAGGGCGTACCAACTGCCTGAGCATCCCAACAACCAGAATCCTTAAGCGCGTGGCTAAAAACAGAGCCATTGGCTTCGGAGCCTTCTTGCTTGTACCACTTTATGCCATCGTCAGAAACAGCAATACCAATAGAGTGGTATCCACTCTTGTTGATGCCTTCGTAGAACATCACATATTGGTTATCTATCTTCAGCACATGGCGGGTGCCAATACCCCGCTCATCAAAGCTGCCAGATTCTCCTGTTCCAAGGATCTGACCAACTTTGTTCCAGCGCAAACCATCAGTTGACACCGCCAAGCCTACCAGAAACTCTAACTGTGAGTTGAGAGTATGGTAGTACATTTTCCAAGTACCATCCTCATCATATAGCACTTGAGGCCAAGCGCAAAATAGAGCATCGAATTCTCCTGGCTTCCCCTGACTCAAGAAAGCCCCTCGCTGAGGACCTTCTAACCTTACCCAGTTAATACCATCCCGAGAAACAGCACAACCAGGTAGCATTTGGATACCTTTAGCTTGGAATTTACCTATCTCCAGGACAGTGTGGTCTCCACCAAAATACCACATCCAATAAAGACCCTCACGGAAGTAGACATTACTAACTCCAACATGAGCTGAGTCAAAACGATTGGGATCTAGGTGGGGATCAAACACAGCCCCCATTGTCAAAGGACCCCGTATCCGTTCCCATTTTACGCCATCAGAGGAGACAGCAAGACCACAGCGACCTGTCGGTAAGTTTATTTCCCGATCAAAACTGGCATCACGCCCGTAGTACCACATTTTCCAAGTACCATCTAGGTCGCGCATTACCTGGGGGGAGGATACCCGCTCAGAATCCCACCAACCTGCTGGTCCAGGAGTAAGTATCAAACCAGGTTGATTGATTTGTTTGGCTTGGTGATTAGACATCATTATCGATATAGTGCCAAACAAAAAACGAGCAGTCCGGATTACCTAATCTTAAAATTCCTACTGCTTATTTTATCTTGGTTTTTGATTCAGGAAGGCAATACTAATCGAGCATTAACTCTAATACCTCTCAACCTATTTGTCTTATAAAGCGTGGAGTCCTCACAAATTTGATTAGTGACTCAAAATGATGAATAATACACAGGGACTCAAATGTAAACAAAAATAAGAACTGCTACAAATGACAACTTTAAGCAAAAGTGACAAACTCAAGCAAATACAACAAGTCTATAAAAATAATGAGAATTGGATCGCCTATGAGTTGTGTAGAGTATTTGCACAAGTCTGGCAAGTTGCCCCAGATGAATCAGCATTAGCCATATCCAATAGGATTATCTCAAAAGACCTCTCCTATTTTATGTTTGTCTTTGATTTGGACACGGAAAAAGGTTATCGCGAACAGTTAAAAGAGGTTAGTAGTCAATCCTTTAGAAGTCGTAGAGAATGGCGTCAAAAAATAGAAGAATTAGAAGGAAAACAAAAGCAGGAAGCTGAAGAAGAGGAAGTTAAAGAAAACTTGTTACACTTGCTAAGTTCTCCGAGCAGTGATACTGATAGCCAGATTAGAGAATCTTTATTAGAGATAGTAAAAGCTTGTCTTTGCTGAAATCAGGTATAATCTATAGTTATATAGACGAGCAGTCCAGATTACAAAAATAAGAGCATCTGGACTGCTCGTTTAAATTGGGCAACCAATCAATCAGCCTATCGGCTCATATGTTCTTCTAACAGCCGCTGTGCCCGTGCCTTATAAATCAGATAGAACAAAGCCTCAATATAACGTAGCATATCCTCTCGATTTTCTTTAGAACTGTAGTTCCAGAAGCCATAAATCCGTGCCAAAGATAATAGCCGCGTCGTGTGAATTTTCCAGGTGTAGGTGCTATAAACCCTCTCTATAGCTCCGTTGGCAATTTTTTCCCAAGCTTGAGGATTTTGGTCACACTGATCAACAAAATCTAATATCTTTTGTGCCATCTCTTCCTGGTGAGTGGGGTTAATTAAAAAACCATTCACCTTATCCTGAATAATTTCTAAAGGACCACCAAACTGGGTACCAAAAGTTGGTAGACCTGTAATCATTGATTCCAGGATCGTCAAACCAAAGGCCTCAAACAGCGCTGGTTGGACAAAAAGACCTCGGTGATCTGCAATTACCCGATAAATCTCTCCAGAGTCGCCCTTAGGCAAACGCACCCCCAGCCAACGGATCTTGCCATCGAGGTTGTACTCCTCAATAATCCGGTAGAGTTTGACGATTTCGTCCTTCTCTTCGCTGTCTGTTGAGTCCTCAACGCGCAACTTCCCTGCTACCAAAATCAGATTACACTTTTCCTGTAACTCCTGACTCTTACCAAAGCATTCTGTTAAACCCGTTAAGTTCTTAATCCTGTCGAGACGCGCCATCGAAAAAATCGGACGCTTGCTAGGATCTTCAAGGAAACCATAAACCTGGCTAGGGTCTTCAAGGGTGAATAGCAGTTCTTCAAGCCGCTCTATATCACCGGGAACTCTGTCTTGAGTACGGTTATAGGGGAAGAAGACATTCTCATTCACCCCTGGCGGCACAACGTTGAACTTAGGCGAAAATAACTCAATGCCATTAACCACATGGTACATCTCTGGCATCGTAAAGTTCTGGTATGACTCATACTGACCGACACTATCCGGCTTACCAACAATCTCTTGATAAGTACTGCTGATCACTACACTTGCCGCATTCATGGCAATTAAGTCAGCAGTAAACTGTAGCGAGAAGTGGTACTGGTTATCCATGTCTTGCCAGTAGAGGTTACTGAACAAATATTTGGATTTTTCCAGAGCGTGGGCAACAATACACTGGGTTACTCCCAGCTTCCTTGCCAGTAGGAAAGCCACCAAATTGCCGTCGGAATAGTTACCAACAATGAAATCTGGAACACCTTGGAATTCTGCCAGCAGTTCCTTTTCAGCATCAATAGCAAAAGTTTCTAAATAAGGCCAAATCTCAAATCTTGAAATCCAGTTCTGGGTCAATTTGGGATTGAATTCCCGGAAAGGCACTCGCAAAATCCAAGCATTCTCTGTACCGTGAACTTTTTCTAAACGCTCGTTACAGCGGGTACCATCGCTATTAGGAATTAGGCGGCTCAGAATAATAACCTTGGGCTTAAATTCTTCTCCCTGTAGTCCTGCAAGTTGTAAGTCCTCTTGTAGTTGCTTTTCCAAATTCCGAGCTTGGTCAAGGACATAAACCACTTGACCACCAGTATCAGGACGCCCTAAGACACCTTCTTGACCAAACCAGCCGTGGACAGAGACCAAGACAATCCTGAAGATCATCGGTAGTCTAGAGAGAAAATTCTCCAGGGCTTTATCGTCTGGTGAGTCAATAATTTGATCGAGAATTTCTAGGCTTTCTTGCACCCGAGAGGCATTGTTACCCCAGCCTGGTTCAAAGCCCATTTCTTGCAGTTTAAAACGAAATTCTTGGTAAGCTTCCTGAGGTGGGCGATCGCTGACAAATGCCAAGGCTTGCTTGACTTGGTCTGAGAGTTGTTGTTGACTTTTAATACGCTCGTTAATCAGCAGCTTGGTGCCCTGGAACTGGTGGATGGTCAGGAAGTTGAATAAAGACTCCTGCCACTGCTGGGGGTCTTGAAACAGCTTGCTGGATAGAAAACGGTTGAGGAAGCTAACACCCTTACCAATGTTTTTAGGGTCACGAATCTTGGGGGAGTAATCGTAGAACGGACCGAAATCTAGTTCTAGGACATCACCTTCGGCGGGATTATAGCGGTTAACAATGCGATCGCGCAGATCCAAAAGTTCCTGCACACTCACCGACTCCACAGTTAAATCTTCAAGAATACGATAGGTTTCTTGAAAGGCAATTTTTGGTCTGATCACTAAATAGAGGCTTTGATCCTCTAAAATAATTTCCTGGGTATAATAAACCAGTTTTCCCAAATGAGATGTCTGGGCAAAGTATTCTGGCTTTTCGTGTTCAGTACAGTATTTGGAAAAGGCGGCAAGAATATCATTTCGCAGTAGATATTTCTGTTCCGAACCACGCAACTGACTGGCTAACTGACGCAAATCGCTTTTTTCGTCACTCTCAAGAATATCCTCAATCAGCTTGGTCATTGCAACTCCCGATTAAATAGTAGATTAAACGATACTCACAACCATCAGATTACAAATTACAGCCAGGCATAATTACTTACTGGGGTCAAACAGCAGACCCCCATTTAAGCAACAATTACAGTTGGTAAAGTTGCCCATATTTTTGTTTGATGTAACGGATGAAAGGAGCGATGCGCAAAGTATCACCCGTAACGCCCCTAATTAGTTCCGCTGCTGTGTACTTGCAACCATGCTGGTATATTTTCTCCTTCAACCAATTATGCAGCGTGTAGAAGTTTCCTTGTTCTATCTTTGTGATTATTTCCGGATGTTCTTCTACTGCTGCTTCAAAAAACTGGGCACTGATTAAATTACCGAGGGTGTAGCACTGGAACATGCCCCCAATTTGACCACTGTACCAATGAACATCTTGCAAAACACCTTCGCTGTCAGTTTCTGGAACAATCCCTAAATCATGGCGATAGCGTTCCCTCCAAGCTTCTGGAAGATCCTTGACTTCCAGGCTACCTTCAAGCATCTGTAGTTCTAAGTCAAAGCGGAGCATGACGTGGAGGTTGTAGGTTACTTCGTCAGAATCTGTGCGGATCAGAGTGCGCCCGACTTTATTAATTGCTCGATAAAACTTGTCGAGGGAAACATCTTTTAGTTGTGTCGGGAAAAAGGCTTGCAGTTGGGGGTAAAAGAATTGCCAGAAGCTACGAGAGCGGCCAACCAGATTTTCCCAAAGGCGTGATTGGCTCTCATGTATGCCTGAAGAAGTGCCACCGGCTAAGGGCGTACCTTCAAAATCACTGTTTATTCCTTGCTCATATAAAGCATGACCCATTTCATGGATAGTGCTAAATAATGCTTGTCCCAGTTCATTTTCATAGACACGGGTAGTAATTCGTACATCACCAGTGGAGAAGTTAATCATAAATGGGTGATGAGTTTGGTCTTGACGCCCCCTTTGAAAGTCATAACCTAGCTGCTTAATCAATTTGATCGTGAATTCCAACTGCCGATTTTCCGGATAAAACTGATGTAGGCAACTGTTATCAGCTGTCGGTTGGGCAGTAATGGCTTCCACAATCGGTACCAGTTGTTGCCGTAATTCGGCAAAAAGAGTTCTCAAGAAGGATGTCTTCATGCCATAGTCGGCAAAGTCAATCAGAGGATCGGCAATATGCTCATAACCAGGGAAAAAGCTTGCCAGTTCACAACTCATCTCCAGAGTTTTTTCCAGGTAAGGTTGCACGAGTGCAAAGTTGTTTTCTGATCTAGCCTTTACCCAAAACTCGTAAGCTTCTGCTCGATGTCTGGACAATTGGGCCATGAATGAGGCTGGTACCCACACAGCTCTTTCATACTTTCTTCTAGTAACACGAATCAAGCTAGCTTCATCAGAGTCATAGGGCAAAGTTTCTTCATAAGAACGCAAGTCCTCTAGCAACTGACCAACACTAGGATCGGTAAACTTAGTGTGAGAAATTGCTTGCAGGGTGGCAAGCTGGCGTCCACGAGCACTAGCACCTCCAGGGGGCATATAGGTGGCTTGATCCCAATATAAAAGGGACGCAGCAGCTTCTAGATCATTAATTTGAGTCAGGTGAGTTTTGAGTGTTGAAAGTTTCGTTTCAGTTTTGTTGGTAGTCTGCATGATTGGGGAATGAGTCTTAATATAATACTCGCTTGTTTGGTTTAATGAGATGTTTTGTAGATTAGTAAATGTACAACACCTGACGATCTACAAATCAAAATTTTCCCCACCCTGGAGATGTTTACAACTAGGCTGCTCAAGCTCCCTTGAGCTTAGCTTTGTTATACCCTGAAGACTACATTGTAAGGCTTGCGCCAGCATGGAGAGGTTAACCTTGAACTAGCTTGCAACTAGATCATCGTCCCAATACAATACGAACATGAATTGCAAATTGACTCAGATGAGCTTTTGCCTATGTCTGTTAAATAACATTGTGACACTTCTTCGAGATTGAAGCATGTCTCGAGCAAGTAAAATTAAGTCCCCGGTCTTAATTAATTGCTGTGTTCTTGAATCAGGACTTGAAAGCGTTCATCGGTTCTGATGATTTCAAAATCAGAGTCAGTCTTGGGCATGTTTCGGTATCTTTCAGGATTGAGGTTGATAGCTTGTTGCAGGTAGAATAAAGCCTGCTCAACATTACCTTGTAAAGCATAACAGCAAGCTTGGTTATAAAAAGTATCGGCGTTGTCAGGTTGGATTTGATTTGCCCGATTGTAGCTAGCAACTGCCTCACTGTAGCGTTTTAAGTAAGCTAGGGCAATCCCTCGGTTGTTCCAAGCCTCAAGGTAGTCAGATTGCAGTTGGGTAGCTCTCTCATAACTAGCAACTGCCTCCTCGTAGCGTCCTAGCTCATCGAGAACAATGCCCCGATTGTTCCAAGTTTCAGGCAAGTCTGGTTGGAATTTCAGGGCTTGATCGTAGCTATCAAGGGCTTGGACTAAACGCCCTAGGTCATATAAGACTTTACCAAGGTTGTGATATGCTTTATAATGGTCTGTCTGGATTTCTATAACCCGCTCATAGCTGCTAATCGCCTCCTCGTAACGCCCTAAGTTACTTAAAGCATTACCCCGATTATAATGGGCTTGGTAAAGGTCAGGTTTAATTGCTATTGCTCTGTCGTAACTAGCAACTGCTTCCTCGTAAATTTCCAAGTTAAACAGTGCCATGCCGCGATTGTACCAGCATTCGTAGAATTCAGGTTCAATTGCCACAGCTCGGTCATAATTGCCAATTGCTTCTTGATAGCGCCCTAAGTTAAACAGTGCCATGCCCCGATTGTTCCAGGCAGCGGCGAAGTCTGGTTGGAATTGGGTAGCTCGAGCATAGCTAATGATTGCCTCTTGGTAACGTTTTAACTCCTCGAGGGCAATACCTTGGTTATACCAAGCTTCAGGGAAGTTAGTTTGAATTTGAATTGCCCTTTCAAAGCTAGTTATTGCTTCTTCATAGCGCCCCCAGTTTCCCAAGGCCTTCCCTCGATTATTCCAGGTTTCGGGGGAGTCTCGATTAATTTCTAGAGTTTTGTCATAGCAAGCAATTGCCTGTTCATACCATCCCAAGTCAGAGAGTGCATTGCCTCGGTTGTACCAGGCTTCGCTTTTGTCTGGATGAATTTGAGTGGCTCTGTCAAAGCTAGCAACTGCTTCCTGATAACGTCCCAAATATCCCAGGGCACTACCCCGGTTGTTCCAAGCTTCATGGGAGTCTGGGTTGATTTGAGTGGCTCTGTCAAAGCTAGCAACTGCTTCCTCGTAACGTCCCAAATCAGAGAGCGCATTGCCGCGATTATACCAGGCTGAGTCATTGTCTGGCTGAAGCTGAGTTGCCTTGTTATAGCTGATTACAGCTTCTTCTAGGTGACCTAAATCATACAGCGCCACAGCGCGATTGTACCAGGCTAAGTCATGATCTGGTTGGAGTTCAAGAACCACTTCCAAGCAGGTAAGTGCTTCAGTAGGTCTGCTGTTGTATCCTAGGGCAATACCTAGGTTGTACCATGCCTCTAAGTAGTCGGGCTTGATTTGAGTCGCTTTGCCATAGCTAGCAATTGCTTCTTCTATGCGTCCTAAGTATCCCAGGACTATCCCCCGATGGTAGTAGGCTTGGAAGTAGTCTGGTTTGAGTTGAGTTGCTCTCTCAAAGTTAGCAATTGCTCGTTCGTATTCTTGAGCCTCGCTAGAACGCAATCCCAGCGCGAAATATAATTGTGCTTCCAAATTTGGACTCTGGCTCATTCCTTGGTATTGTGCAAAGAATCAAACGGCGATCGCTCAAAAAAAAACTATAGCAAGTATCTCGACGCTCTGATTTTTCTTACCCTGCCTCCCCTGCCTTGCCTACTCTCCCCATCCAACCAAAGGCTGATAAATTATAGACTAGCCCATTTTGTTAAAAAAAATTACGCTCCCTAGAGAGTATACGCGCAAATATTTGTTAAATTTATTTTAAATAAACAAAGAAAGGTTTCAATTCATGCCATATACTACAGAAGAAGGCGGACGCTTAAATAACTTTGCTAAAGAAACCAAACCTTATCTGGCTGAGCCTCCTACCAAGGAAGAACAGCGAAACTTTGTATTATACGGTATAGCTGCTGCAGTCTTAGTTAGCGGCTTGATTTTTGTCGCCTATTCAGCTTCTAGCGTAGGTTGATCTCAAAAGGCGCTCACGCCAACAAAAAAAAACGTTGAGCTAGAGCTAGCCAGTCGTTTTAACGGCTGGCAGTGAAGCAAAATCATAGATTTATCGCGACAGCAAACTTTTCGGTAAAATATCGAGTATCTTGACAACTGAACACCTAGGGTATAACTAGGATAAGCAAGGGTAAGTATGCTTACTCGCCAATTGCACTAACAGCATCGATGGCACTCTGATAATTATCTTTCCTGCCTTGTTTTTGGAAAAGCTCAGCGGCTTTCTGTAAGTCTTGAATTGCTTCAACAGTATTGTTAAGGTAGAATTTGGTAAGACCCCTGTTATAAAAAGCCTCAGCAAATGCAGGTTTCAGCCTTATGGCTTCGTTGTAATCGGCTCTGGCTCTTTGGTGTTGTTTGATGCGGTTGTAAGTTAAACCTCGATTGTAATAAGCTCTGGCATTGTTAGGGTTGATGCTAAGCGCCTTTTCGTAGTCTGCCAAGGCTGCCTGATGTTCTCCTAATTCATCGTGAGCATTGCCCCTGCTAATATAGGCAGTATCGTTTTTGGAATTGAGCGAAATTGCCTTGCTAGCGTCAGCGATCGCTTCTTTGTAATTCTTCAAGACAAAATAGGCATAGCCCCGATTACTATAAGCTTGATCGAAGTTGGGGTTAAGTCTAATTGCTTCGCTGTAGCGCTCAATTGCTTGGTCATAATTGCCAAGGGTGTGATGTACATATCCTAGGTTGTAGTAGGTATCAGCATCATTAGGATCAATCCTTAGGGCTTGCTTGAAGTCTGCCAGCGCTCCCTGAAAATCACCAGCCTCAATTTTATCAACACCCCGGTTATACAACTCCACAGCACTCATCTGATTTTGAGCCAATTGCACTGACTCTATTTGCTGATTTGGTAGCTTTTGAGCATTGACATTGGGGACTAGTCCCATCACTATTGTGATGGCAAATCCCAAAATTGCGAGCCTTTGATAAGTCCAGTTCATAGTTTTTCCTCCAAGGCAGAATTTAAAAACCTTGCCCTGTACGTGTATATGATAGAGCGGTCTTCAATATAATCTCCATCCAATTTACTCTCCCAACAGGGCTACTAGGATGAGAAAATGGAACAAGTTTACCGAGGTAAGGATGAGGGCTGAGTGCGCCATGATTAATGAACAAAGGGGGAGAAGGAGGGAACTTTTTGGAAGGGGTTAATCAACAGTGAATGATTTGCTAACAAATACTCATATTTGCTAACAAATGTTACTAGGATTCAAAACTCAGTTAAGAATCAGAGCTCCAAACCAAAAAATCGCTCTAGCTAAACACGCGGGTACTGCGCGCCATGCGTGGAACTGGGGGCTAGCGCTGACTAAAAGTTTACTTGATCACAATCAGGCATATCCTGACGACAAACTCAAGTTTCCCACTGCCATTGATTTACACGTCTTGCTAATCAAGATGGTTAAACCTCAAAACCAGTGGTACTACG
>JAAHGS010000309.1 GCA_010692645.1 Symploca sp. SIO2E9 | reverse complement strand
AAACATAGGAAAGCTGGATACTATTTTGGTAGTTATTCTCTAAGGATTTTCTTAAATCCTTAAACAAGGAATTCTTTGTCTGCTGCTCTAGGTTGATATGAGTGGAGTAAGTACTCAACAATGCTAGATAATCATCTATGCTATAGTTAAGCTCGCATACTAACTTTTCCGATTTACAGTTCTTAAAGTAACCTGAGTTCATAACTGTCTCTATAAACTCATCGAGCTTTTCTACCTGAGTTTTTATGTCTTCAGAGTACTGTCTCAAAGATGGAGCATGAGTTTGATAGACCTCATCCAAAATTTGCTGAACTTTAGGTTGAGGGTTTGGTCTAGTGTTCCAGAGTAAAATTAGTACACCACTCTCTTTTAATACCTCATGAACTTTAGCATACCCACTGCCAGGGGTAACCCAATGAAAGGCTGTTGCTGCTAAAACTCCATCGAATCTTTCCGAGTCTAATTCCCACTCTTCAAAAGTAGTATTCTTAATCTCTACATTCGTATACTGGCCACATTTTTTTCGTGCTAGCTGACAAGCTAAATCACTCGGTTCTAGACAAACCATCCTGAAGCCTAATTGCCCAAAAGCTGTAGTTACAGTTCCGGGTCCACATCCAATTTCTAAAATTTTGGCATCACTTGAGAGTTTAGTTAATTCTACAGCTCGATTGATTATAGTTTGAGGATAGCTTGGTCTAGTTCTACTGTAAGCCTCCGCCACTAAACTAAACCAGTTCTTATTTTGTTGTGAATTTTTGATATCTGTTACCAACTTGAACCAGTTTCCTTCTTGTGACAAATCTTGCATAATTTTTTTTAGATTAAGGATTGATTTTCCTCAAGCTTTACGGAAAGCTCAGGAGAATTTAACTCAGGTACTTTCTCCTAATTACCCGTCTCCCTCTACTGTTTCTACCATTCCTCCAAACATTGCCATACCATAATACTTCCAAGGCACCGCTACTGAAGTAAATCCAGCCGTTGTCAGCATTTGTAAGTGGGAATACACGGTAGCAAAGCGATCTGGACCAGAATAACCTTGAGATACATTCGTTCCGAACTTAGTGCGAAGCGCTGCTAAGCTTGTTCCCTGACTTTGTGCCCAATCCTCTCGCCTTTCTTGGTAAACCTCCTTGAGGGCTAGTGATTCTGGTAAAACTCGGTCTGCATTCCAAAACACACCTCCTGGTTTGAGACTTGAGCGAATTCGCTCAAATAACGTCAGCTTCATTTCATCAGTAAGATGATGGATGGCAAAAGAGGAAACACAGACATCAAATTCTCCTGGCAATGATAAGTTGTGATTTGCCCACTCACCAAAATCGCCCTCGTACCCTGTCCATCTATAGCTATATCCAGCCAAGTTAATTTTGGTACGAGCAAAATCTAGCATTCGGCGAGAATAATCTACCCCAATTACTTCTGCATCCTGGCAACGGTCGAGGATTTTTAAACTCGTCTCACCAGTACCACAACCGAGATCGAGAATGCGTTGGGCATTAGCAGGAGTACAACGGGCTAAAACGTCCAAAATTTCATCATAGCGAGGCATTAGCTGACGAATGCCACGATCGAAGTTGGCTGTTTCGGCAAAAACTTCTCCTTGGAAAATCTCTTTCATCAATTTAATCTGGGAGTTTACACTAGTAATATAGAGTTAATTGATGACACTTGAAATTTTTGAGGGAAAAATTAACCCAATTCCAAACTAATAACAGCAAAAATCTTCTGCCAATCAAGATTTGGGGGCTCTCCGGCATACATTTGGATACATTCAAATATAGAATTCATTTTATATTTTTCAAACAAGACAAGAGCAAATTTATTAATCTGGGGAACATCTACATAAATAGGACTTCCTTCCGCATAAGTAACTAAAGCTAAGAATAATTTTTCTGCTATTTCTTCATTGTCCGCAAATATCGGACCAATTTTAAAGCCATCTGCAGCTTTTCTAATTACTCCATAACCTACTAAATCAGTATCGTTAACAATGGCGTACCCTTGACCATGAGGTTGGTTAATCCATCTTGAAAGAAATTGAGAACGCTGACTAGGAAAATACTGCCGGTCATAACGACAAAGTTGTTCAAAATCAATAGTTTTTAAATCCATGACATCTAGCAAGATACTACCGACAATTACTCCTTGATAACGAAGGTAAGAATTAGCAGGCTTAAAGCCAAATTTTTGATAATTTTTCACTTGTTCTAAGGTAGCATTGAGAGCAGCAGGTTGCTCAGAAATTAAATTGAATGCTTTCTGCCATGTTTTTAAACCAAATCCTTTTTTTCTTTCTTCTCGTTGAACAAGATAAAGACCAATAAAATTAAAATTAGAGCTATATCGCGTGAGCAAAATACAACTAATAGGTTTCCCCTTTAATTTTCCAATTAGAAATCCCCCAGTATCGGCAATATAATAATTATCAGCATCATCAATTCCTGGATTCCAACCCTCAGAAACTGCCCAGCTTAAAGCAATTCTTAGGTCATCTTTAGTCATGGGACAAACTTGAAAGTGTTCTTCTGCCATATTCATTGTGGGTCTATATGTAGGTTTTTTTAATTATAAATGTAAACGATGTATTTAAGACTTAATTTTATTGTTCAGACGAATATCGTAAAAATAAAATTGAGTATAATACTAATTTTATAGACTACATTCAAAAACACGGATACAAAAATTGGTCAAAATCAAGACATAAATATTCAAGCACATCTTCAATTCTATCTGCAACAATATGAGCTACTCCTCCAAAAGGACTAATTGTTGAATCGGCAGGTAAATAATCCAGCAATTTATTACCAAAAGTATCTCGGAAAGACTCATGAACAATACGATATTTTTCATGAGTATAGTATGTTGGTAAACTACCAAGAACAAAGGCATAAATCTTACAACCATCTAAATTGACTAGGAGGGAATTCCAATCTGGCGATTCATCTCTAAAAAAAAGCTCATAGGGATTGAAACCAAAGGCATACTCTACTATGTCAGGTAGAGAGACTTCTCCAAAGCGCAAGGGATTTAACTCAATAGGGAAGAGAGTTCCATCACTAGATATTCTAAATTCAAAATGGAACGGAAAACGACGTAAACCCAGATTATCTCCAATACAGTTCAGAACGCACATAGCTAAATTTATTGTTTTCGCTACTACTTGCGTTGATGTATAGTATATAGTGTCACTTACATCAGAGTTTGATAAAAAAGGATGCTGATAAATACCAGTTATTCTAGTTTGACCATTTGCATCCCAAAAACCATCACAAGCAAACTCTTCACCCTCTACAAATTCTTCTACAAGAAAATAAGAGTCACTTAAAACAGTAGGACTCATATTTTGTTTAGCTCTCTCAATATCTTCAAGCACTAAATTCACTGCTTTTTCCCATTCCTGTTGTCCATTTACAACACGAACTCCTATAGAAGCAGTTCCAGTACTAGGTTTCAGTACTGCCTTCTTAATTTTCGGTGGAAACTGAAAATACTTTAGCTCTTCTCTTGTCATTTCCAGATAAAATAAGTCTGGATATAACTCTTTGAAGAGTCTACGGAAAGTAGCTTTATTTTTAAACGTCTTAACTTGATTTAAACGTTGTTCTGGGAGATTCTGAAGAATAAAAGAGAGACTTGTTTCCCAGTTGATAATTATTGCCGTCTCTTTATCTTGGAGCAAATATGCAGCTTGGTAATCTTTAAGAAGACTGATTTTTTTGGGCAGGGTAGCCATTGGTGGTTGCATATACACGGAAATCCCTTGACGTTTGATCGCACGTAGCAATGAAAGGGAGTGAAGAGGTCCTGCCATAAAACAGCAAATTGGATAATTATTGGTATTACAAATAGTATTTGCTGTCGAGATTATTTGATTCATAAGCGAATAAAATTAAACGCATATCATAGATGATGGCAAAAAGTCAAGAACAAAGTAAATGCTCTTACAGCAACTCCACAGCTTATGGAACACCTCTCTCTCTTGGTAACTTAACCTAGAAACTGCCTGGTTACACTAATAATAAAGTACATCTCCGTTGACGATAGAAACACCCTCTGCATCAAGAGACGCTTGTGCCAATTGAGTTTGTACTGACGAATATTCAAGTAAGGTGATTGAAGGAGTATTAATCTGATGACGAGAACAGTAGTTAATCATCCGATGGCTGAGATTTCCATCTCCAGCCATCGCGTCGAGTACACTCTCTGAATTTTCTAGATTGACCAGCTTTACGAAGGAGTTGTATTTCGTACCGACTTTTGGGAGTTTTTCTATGGTTTGCCCAAAGTAGCGATCGCTTTACTTTATATACCACGTAACGCACCTTGAAAACTAAAGATATCAGGTTCTGTGCAGTAAAGCTTGTACAGGTAAAATCTTTAAGCATCAAGTACAGAGAAACTTGCATTTTTAGTTCTCAAGGTAGGGTAGGGCATACCCAAACCAATTCTGCAAAGAGTTAAACGCTTAGGGAGAGAACCATCTCTGGCTAGATAACGCAAGGAGTTTAGTTAAGTGGACTCATGGAACTAAGAATCCCCGTGCGTTTACGCCGGGGA
>JAAHGS010000308.1 GCA_010692645.1 Symploca sp. SIO2E9 | reverse complement strand
GTTAGATAATTTACAGCAGGATGCTAGGCAACATTACGAGCGGAGTTTGGCGCTTTGGCAGCAGCAGGAGGGTGAAGAGGGGGAGACGGGGAGACGGGGGGATGGGGAGACGGGGAGACGGGGGGATGGGGAGACGGGGAGACGGGGAGACGGGGAGACGGGGAGACGGGGAGAGGTAAAGGATTTACAAATAAAAAAATATCCAATCGCAGAGGAAGTAGGGGAGGATTTAGAAGACAATTTTGCTGGAATACTGACAAAGCTTCAAGAAAACTTGTCGTCTTTCGAGCCAAAATCTCTAGAACGTATTGGTTGTGTACTCTATAGTTTGGGGTTATGGTGGCGTACCTATGCTGAGAGACATCGCGCTGAGTATGAGTACTCTTATCAGCGCTCTAAAGATTATTTACAACAATGTATTGAGGTATTTAAACAAGCTAATCGCTTAGACTTAGTTGCCAAGTTTATCAATGCTTTGGGAGGAACTCTACAACGACTCCAAATGTGGCAGGAGTTAGAGATAGTTGCTCAAGAAGGATTGGTACTCCATAAAATCTATTCTGACTCCTTTAGACAAGCGCGGGCCTATGGATTTCTCGCTGAGGTAGCGCTGACTAAATCAGCTGCTCATGAGGCTCAACAATACTCTCGAAAAGCAATCTCGATTATGGAGATGACTTGTCCTGTGCCTACAACTCCTATTTCATTTGAACGCAGGAGTGATTTAGAGAGAATGTGTTCTTATCATAAAAGTTGGTATTTATTCTCTTTAGCTAGAGCGCAATATAGTCTTGAGCAAACTGCTGATGCTATTGAAAATCTAGAAGCTGCTTTAGTACAAGCAAAACCTCAGCACGAACCTAATCTTTATATTCAGATTTTGCAAAAGTTACGAGACTGCTACTTTCAACAAGGTGACTATCTTAGAGCTTTTCACTTTAAGCAACAGCAACGCTCTATTGAGCAGCAGTTTAATTTTCGTGCTTTTATCGGCGCTGGCTGTCTACAGCCAAAACAACAGGTTACTAATCCCCTCTTACCCCATACTGAAAAGCAAGAGACAGTTGCTCAAGAAATTGCTGCTTCTGGTAGGGAACAAGACCTCAAGAATTTGATTGAACGCCTTGGACGCAGTGATCATAAACTGACGATTATTCATGGTCCTTCGGGGGTGGGTAAAAGTTCGATTTTACAGGCAGGTTTAATCCCTACTTTGAAACAGAAATCTATTGGTACTCGCGATGTTTTACCGATTTTGCAGCGAGTGTACACTGATTGGGTTGAGGAGTTGGGTGAACGTTTAGCAGCATCTGTTGATTCTCTGAGTCTCAACAGTCACCACCAGCCCATTTTCCAAGTTTGGGAGGCACAGACCAAAAGAGGTGTCAGAAATGCCGGAGAAAAAGGGACAGCAGTTATCTTGGAACAGCTGGAAATAAATGCTGAACAGAATCTGTTAACTGTTTTAATTTTTGACCAGTTTGAAGAGTTTGTTTTTATTTATAAAGACCCTAGAGCGAGAAGTTATTTTTATAATTTTTTGCGGCAATGTCTGGATATACCCTATGTTAAAGTAATTCTTTCATTGCGACAAGATTATTTATACTATCTGTTAGAATGCAACAAGAGACTAGTGGATTTTGAGGTAATTAATAATAATATTCTAGACAAAAATATTCTTTATGCGCTAGACAACTTCTTGCCAGAAGCAGCTAATTCAGTTATTAAAAGTTTAACTGAACCAATTCATTTTGACCTAGAACCAGCCCTAATTGATGAATTAGTCAAAGATTTGTCAGCAGAAATTGGGGAGGTTCGTCCCATTGAATTGCAGGTGATTGGTTCGCAACTACAAACAGATAAAATATCTACTTTGGCAGAGTATCGCAAATATGGCTCTAAAGCTAAACTGGTTGAGCGCTATTTGTCAGAAGTAGTTCAAGATTGTGGTCAAGAAAACAAAGAAACAGCTCAGTTAGTTTTGTACTTGCTAACTGATGAAAACAACACCAGACCCCTCAAAACTCGCAAGGATTTAGAAAAAGAAATAACAGCTTTAGCAGCATCCTCTAAACAATTAGATTTGGTATTGAGGATTTTTCAGGAATCAGGTTTAGTGTTTCTCTTGCCAGAATCACCTGCTGACCGCTATCAATTAGTACACGATTATCTAGTTATTTTTATTCGCCAACAGCAGACATCTGAACAACTACAAGAGTTGGCAAAAGTTAGAGAAAAACAGAGACTAACTGAAGAACAACTCCGACAAGCCCTCAGAGAGAAAGAACAAGCTCTTAGAGATAAAGAGTTAGCCTTGTATAAGGAACAACTGGAACATCAGAGAGCAGAAATTGCTGAAACTGAAGCCTTGAATTCTTTATCTAAAGCCAGACTACTATCTAATAATCAGTTAGGGGCATTGCTAGCTAGTGTTAAGGCAGGTAAAAATTTACTGGAACTAGAAACAGAAGCTCCTACTGAGGTCAAATTACGGACAATAAATATACTCAGACAAGCTCTCAGTAACGTACAAGAGCGTAATCGCTTACGAGGTCATGAGGCAGCAATTTTTGGTGTCAGTTTTAGCCCTGACGGTCAAATCTTGGCTTCTGCTAGTGAAGATGGTACTCTCAGACTCTGGCAGCTAGATGGTACTCAATTAGCAATCTGTCGCAGTCATGATGACCTAGTTTTTAGCGTTAGCTTCAGTCCTAATTCGGAGATATTCGCCTCGGCAAGTGCTGACAAAACTGTGAAAATTTGGAAGCGAGATGGCACTTTACTCAAGACTATTAAAGGTCATCAAGACCAAGTATTTAATATCAGTTTTAGCCCTAATGGTCAACAGCTTGCCTCTGCTAGTAAGGATGGAACTATCAAAATCTGGAACCTTGATAGTACTTCCCATAAAACCCTAAAACAGCTAGGTGCTGCCATGCATGGTGTTAGTTTTAGTCCAGATGGTAATTTAATTGCTTCTGCCAGTGAAGATAATACCATCAAACTCTGGAATCGTGAGCATACTTGGCCCAAAATCTTTAATGGGCATCATGCAGGTGTTTTGAGTGTTTGTTTTAGTCCCGATGGTCAGTTGCTTGCTTCTGCTAGTAAAGATGGTACCGTTAAACTTTGGAATCTTGATGGTCAAGAATTAGGAACTATTCAAAAACATGGCTTCTGGATTTATCGAGTAAGTTTTAGTCCAGATGGTCAGATGTTAGTTTTGACTGGTGGCGATGGTACAGTGAGAATTTGCCAGCTTGATGGTTCCCAATTGCAAAGCTTTCAGGGACATAGCGGTGAAGTTTTTGGCGTCAGCTTCAGTCCTAATGGTAAACTACTCGCCTCCGCTGGTGAAGACAAAACCATTAGACTCTGGAGTCTTGACGGTATTGGAATTTATACTTATGAAGGACATAGCGATCGCATTATCAGTTTTAGTTTTAGTCGAGGGGGGCAACTACTTGCTTCTGGCAGCGAGGATAAAACAGTCAAACTCTGGCGTTTAGACGGTACTTTACTCAAAACCTTTCAAGGACATAGGGCTGGTTTAAGGAGTGTTAGTTTTAGTCCAGACGGACAGATGCTTGCCTCTGCTAGCTTTGATGGCATGATCAAACTGTGGCATGTCGAAGGTGCTTTACTCAACACCTTGCCATGTCATAGCCTCAGCGTCAGGAGTTTGAGTTTCTCAACCGATGGACAGACCCTTGCCTCTGCCAGTAATGACAGAACGGTAAAGCTCTGGTATCTTGATGGTACTCTGGCTAAAACTCTTCACGGTCATCTGGGCAAAATCCTTAGCGTTTGTTTTAGTCCAGATGGTCAGATAATTGCCTCTGCTGGTGAGGATAAAGCTATCAATATCTGGAGTCTTGATGGTACTCTCCTTAATACTCTTACTGGTCATAGTACTAGAATTGTTAGTGTCTGTTTCTCCCCGGATGGAGAGATGCTTGCTTCTGCTAGTGCTGATCGAAGCGTAAAACTCTGGAGTCGTGATGGTAATTTGCTCAGCACCCTCCAAGGACATGAAGCTGGTGTGAGGGGAGTTGGTTTTAGTCCGGATGGACAGATGCTTGCTTCTGTTAGTGCTGATCGAACCGTAAAACTTTGGAGTCGTGATGGCAATTTGATCAGCACTCTCAAAGGGCATCTTGCTAGCGTCTGTAATCTTAGTTTCAGTGCCGATGGTCAAATAATTATTTCTGTTGACGAGAACAGTGTGATTAAACTCTGGAGTCTGGAAGGAAAGGAAATACAGACTTCCCAAGCTCCTCTAAATAAGAATAGGCGCAGGAGGGATTTTGTCACTGATAGTGCGATCGCTACAGCTGCTAGTGGCGATACAATCTCAGAACTCAAAAGTTTGCTGTCTGAAGGTTGCAATTGGCTTTGTGACTATCTTCATACTAATCCTAAATTGAGTCAAAGCGACCGCACTTTGTGTGTTCGACTTGGCAATTGCATTTAGAGAGAGAGGGGGGGATGGGGAGAGGGGGAGAGGGGGAGACGCGGAGACGCGGAGACGCGGAGACGCAGAGAGGGGGAGAGGGGGGGATGGGGAGAGGGGGAGGGGAGATGATTCT
>JAAHGS010000307.1 GCA_010692645.1 Symploca sp. SIO2E9 | reverse complement strand
CACTTGTATCACCTCCTTATGCTCTATTATACACCTATTCTTATAGAGCGCAATGGCGGTTCCTAAGTGCTGACTGGCAATTCATCCCATCGCTAAAAGCGAGGGTCTTCTTGCCGGAGTAGATAAACCTTAGGTACGTCACTGATAACTTTGACACCAAACAGAGTTTCAATCCAAACTCTTGCGCCACATGGCTTAGGGTTGTCACGCCGATAAACTACTCGGCAAGGTCCATGGATTTCTACCTCGTGACCGTAAGTATTGCTTTGCCCTCGCTTAACGCTAATTACTGGAGCTGGCTTTTCTTGTTTTTGATTTTGCCGAATAGTTTGCTGATTAACATGAATGATGGTTACAGGGGAAGGCTTTCTCCTGCGCCAACTGGCTTTTGGTCCTCTTGTTCCTTCACTAACTTGTGGCATCCCTTCTACTAGAGGAATTATCCAAGACCTACCAACTTTAAAGGCTCCCTTAATTCTGCCTCCGGAGAGTAATTGGCGTATTCGCCTTACAGATACACCTATCAACTTTGCTGCTTGTGTGCTACCAACGAACATTTTTCAAAACTATTCCCATAGCAGTATTGTTGATTTTCTCATACTTTTCTCTTGTTTTCAACAACAAGTTTGACCAAAAAAATGGGTCTGGTGCCTCCCCCTTCTAGGGGGACTTTCGGCAATCGAGAGAGATTCCTCAAGGGGGAGAACTCAAGCAAGCGCGAGTAGTGCGTAGGGCTTCTGGCTGGTATGTGATCTTAACGGTTCAGTGGAAAGTAGACATCCCCCAAGTACTTCCCCACGGGGAGCCAGTTTCGTTGGAATCCCCGAGATGAAAGAATCCCCGCTCTTATAGGGCCGGGAGTGTCAAAAGAGAAAGTAATCGAGATGGTTAACCGCATTGATGCTCCATAAATACTCAAAACACAAAGCAATTAATGTTCAGTTACTGGAATCTCTCTCATCAATAAGACGACGCAATTCCCTCTGCCGCTTACTATCGAGGGGAAAATTCCACATAATTATTGCAGCCAACAGCATCAGTGGCATGGGCATAAAGATGAACATGTATTTGAGTGCCTCAATGGTCTGAGCTGTGTTGGTGCCACTGGGATCAAAACCAATCCAATCTAAGATCGGGTAGGTAAAGCCAACTGCTAGTGCATAGCTGATTTTGTTAGTCATTGTTAGCAGCGCATAGTATAGTCCCGTGCGCTGCACTCCAGATTCAAGATTATCGTGATCAGTAACATCCGCCATCATCGAGCGCAGCAGAAATGCTCCAGCTCCCGAGGAAAAACCATTAAGCATAATGCTGAGTACAGATAACCACAATACCCCTGGTTTGAGCAACAGCATCAGCGCCAGGGTGATTGAAGCATAGATCATTGCCACTGCTAATGTCCGGTGCTTCTCTAACCTATAACTCAGTTGCATCCAACCGGGAATGCTTAGGAAGCCAGCAACGAAATAGAATAAGAGAATTAGGCTTTCCCATTGAGCAAGCTCCAAGACATGGGTGGCGAAGAAAAGGTAAAGTGAACCGGTTATGCCTGGAGCCGCTCCCACTAATAAATCGGCAATTAGTAACCGCTGAAGCGGCTGGTTGTGCCAGAGGAGTTTGATTGCCCGCCGAAAACCTAGCTGTGGCTGCTTCGGCACAGGATGCTCTGGTACCATCCTAACTGCGATCGCAACGGTAATCGGCAGTAGAATAATTGTAAACCAGCCCATCGCCGAGACTTTGAGAGCATCGCTTGCCTTACCTATTTGCTCAACCAGGGCTGGTAAAAGCAAAACTGTTAACATGCCAAAGAACAGGGCAAACTCTCGCCAGCCCTGCACCCGTGAGCGCTCATCATAGTGGGGCGATAACTCTGCAGCCCAAGACATATGGGAGATGCTCAACAGTGTATAACCAACATAGAGCAGCACCATCCACCACAGCAGATAAGTTCCAGAAACTGGGGAGTGGGGCATGAAAACCTGATAGACGCTCAGCATTAAGATGGGAACAGAGAGAATAATCCAATGACGACGTCGTCCTAAGCGGGTTTTAACCTTATCGCTGATTATCCCAAGAACTGGATCAGTAAAAACATCCCAGAAGCGGGTAATCATAAAGATGGTACCAACTAAGCCAAGACCAAGCCCCATCTCTTCTGCGTAAAATGGCGGCAGGTAAACAAGTAGGGGAAGACCAAGGGCAGAAATGGGAATTGCTGGAGCTACAAAGGCAGCAATAGTTTGCCACTTGAGATACATGGGGCTGATCTAACCTCGCTATCTTAATTGCTAACGACAGAGCTACAAACTGGCATTCATTTGTAGGTGTCATGACTTAATCAACGTAGGAAATCAATCCTTAATCTGCATCTTGGCTAGGTAAATTCCGGAAATCTCCGGAACATACCAAGGTTTTTACCAAGAGCTACTCTTCGAGCCCAGTAGCCTTGAGTAATTGTACAACGTCAGAATAGCCATTGAATTCAGCAATCATCAAGGCTGTATAGCCACCACGGTTTTTTACATTTACATCTACAGCTGCATCCAGCAATAATTGCACGGCATTGGTATAACCTCTATGGGCTGCCCACATCAAAGCTGTAGCCCCAGCATTATCAATACGGTTAACTTCAGCACCGGCTTTCAAGAGGTGTTGCATGAGTTTAACATCACCTTGATCCGCAGCCTTCATCAGCATTGTCCTACCATCAGCAGCAGTAGTATTAACATCTACACCAGCATCGAGCAAGATTCTAACAGTTTCTGTATGACCCCGAGCCATTGCTATAGTTAAAGCGGTTTCACCATGGTTACTAACATTCAACTCAGCCCCTTGTTGCAGAAGAATCTTAATAATTTCGTTGTAACAGTGTATGGAAGCCAGCATCAAAGCTGTATCTCCGAGCTGATTTTTGGCGTTAGGATTAGCTCCCCAATCAAGCAAAGCTTTGACAACTTTAGTATTACCTTCCACTGTCGCTAGATGTAAAGCCGTCTCTTGCTGATCATTGGTGGCATTAATCTCTGTTCCAGCTGAGAGTAAAGTTGTAACAATATCAATATGCCCTCCAGCCGCAGCTGCCATCAGCACAGTATCTCCTGCTAAGTTGTGACAATTGACCAGGGCTCCAGCAGCTAGTAAGGTTTGTACTACCTCGTTATAACCTTGGTCAGCTGCTAAAGCTAACGCTGTCTCACCCTCTTGATCTTGGGCATTGACATCACTACCATGAGATAATAAAAGCTTAACAACTGACAAATAACCTAGCTCGGCTGCTTGTATAAGAGCCGTTCTGCCATCGGAATCAGCAGCATCGACACTTACTCCTTGTTCTAACAAGATTTCTACGATCTCAGTTTGACTAAAACTGGCGGCTATATTCAGAGCAAGCGCAGCGGTTTTAGCATCTACACCAGTTTTGAGCAAAGCTTGGAAGACCTCACTATGACCTTGCTGGATAGCTAGGTTCAAGGCATTGTCTTGATCTTGGTCTTCGATATTGACGTCTGCCCCTGCCTCCAGCAGAATTTGCACAATCTGGAAATGACCCTTGTGGGCAGCAATCATCAGTGCTGTGCTGCCATCATTATTTGTGGCATTAACATCCCCACCCCCAGCGATTAAGGTTTGCAGCACGTCCACTTGATTAGCTGTAGCTGCCAACATCAAAGCTGTTAGACCATATAATCTTCTAGGCTGATTAGGATTAGCACCATACTCCAGCAGCGATCGCACAATCTCTGTATATCCTTGCTGGGCAGCAAACATTAAAGCGGTGGTGCCATCTTGATTAGTCGCATCAACATTAGCTCTCTGAGCCAATATTGTTCTGAGCTCAGTTAAATCGCCACTTTGAGCTGCTTTTAGCAGTAACGTTTCTTTGCTTGAGGTCATCTGAATCAATCCGGCTGAGAAGAGAATTGCACCGTTAATCTACAGCCAACTCAGCTATTTGAGAGGTTTTCACTAGTCAGACTTTAGAGTAAACAAGGACTATGTTAAGTTAAGTTTTATGAAGATCCTTAAGTCTGGCTGAGAACACTATGAACTTTGAAATACCCGAATCTGTTAAGGTCTGGTCCCAGTTTATTCACCCTTTATTTATGTGGGTATTGCTGGCAATCACAGTTTATGCACTATATCTGGGTCTAAAAGTCCGTAAGACTAGAAGTGCTACAGGTGAAGATAAGAAAGAGCTGATTAAGGGTAAATATAACCTCAAACACCATCAAATTGGTTCGGCGCTATTGGCGTTTATGGTAATCGGTTCCATCTCTGGGATGGCAGTTACCTACATTAATAATGGCAAGCTGTTTTTTGGCCCTCACCTACTGGTTGGTTTAGGTATGACGGGACTAATTGCAACTTCTGCCTCCCTCTCACCGTTCATGCAAAAAGGTCAGGACTGGGCACGCTATACTCACATTGCCCTAAATGTAAGTCTTTTAGGATTATTTGGCTGGCAGGCAGTAACGGGTATGCAGATTGTGCAGAAGATTATCGATAGATTGTAGTTATTAGGAGAGGGGGAGATGGGGGGATGGGGAGAGGGGGAGACGCGGGGATGGGGAGAGGGGGAGACGCGGGA
>JAAHGS010000306.1 GCA_010692645.1 Symploca sp. SIO2E9 | reverse complement strand
TAAGCTAGGTGGTTCTAAAACATTTAAATGCCCCAGCTGCCATCATGTGTACGACCGTGACTGGGGCGGCGCTCGAAATATTATGCTTCGAGCTTTGAGGGACGGCTCCTTTGCCTTGAACATAAATGCTCAAGGCATCGCAATCGCGTATGACTCTTTTTTCCAGAGTTGTCCAGCGTAAAACCGTCAGCACTTGCCCCCACTGAAGATGATGACGGTTTGCTTACAACCAAAGATATCATCTCTCTAAAGCTTAACGCCGAACTTGTAGTTCTGAGTGCTTGCGATACCGGAAGTGGAAAGCTAAGTGGAGATGGTGTTATCGGACTTTCACGCTCATTTATCACTGCTGGTGTTCCCAGCGTGTTGGTTTCCTTGTGGCAGGTGCCAGACAATGAAACTGCTACGTTGATGATAGAGTTTTATCACAATCTCGAAGAGGGCGAACTTGACAAAGCCCAAGCTCTGCGCCAAGCGATGTTGAAAGTGCTCAGGGAAAAGCACGATCCTAAGCTTTGGGCAGGTTTTACCCTGATTGGCGAGGCGGAACGATAAGTAGGGCTTGCTGAATTAATCTAGAAGGTATACCAGACAACGATTTTGAGCCTTTTTTGACCCTTACAAGTGCAAGCTTATAGCATCCAATGGCTAAAAATCTTTGCACTTAATAGGAAAATCTCGGAGCTAATCATGGATAATCAGGCTTAGAACTATCGGCTTTTCCCTAATCCCTACTCCCTGCTAAGAGCTCCCTGCTCCCTCTCCGTTTGCGTTCGTGTTAGCGTAAACGATTAATTTTGCGTATTTTTTTTGGTAAAGATTGTATTTTTTTCTGTAAAGATTTGGTATAGCGCTTCTCGATGTAGTGAAGTATTTTCTTTATAGGGAGTAGGGAGTAGGGAGTAGGGAGTGAGGAGAATTTTGTGAGTAACTGGTATCAATTAGATATTAAACAAGTATTGCAGCAACTGGACACCGATGCTACTAGAGGTTTGACGGAGACATTAGTTAAGCGTCATCGGGAGCAATATGGAACCAATGAGTTGAAACAGAGGGGGCAGAAAAATCCCTGGCTGATTATCTGGGAGCAACTTACAGCTCCTCTCGTCGTGATGTTGATTGTTGCCGCCCTCATTTCAGCCGTGATTGGTGACTACAAAGATGCCATCGCCATTGTGGCAATTGTCATCCTCAACGCCTTCCTGGGATTTCGCCAGGAATACAATGCTGAACAGGCAATGGCTGCCCTTAAAAAACTGGCGACTCCCAATGTTAGGGTGCGCCGCGAGGAGCAAGTGCAAGAAATCTCCGCCCGAGATTTGGTACCCGGTGACATTGTACTGCTGGAGGCTGGAAACCTAGTGCCAGCAGATGGGCGTTTGTTAGAGAGCATCAACCTGCAAGTTCAAGAATCAGCCCTGACTGGGGAATCAGAAGCCGTGGAAAAAGATGCACAGGCTTTGTTTGAGCAGGAACAATCCTTAGGCGATCGCTGTAATGTTGTTTATATGGGTACTACTGTTACCTATGGTCGAGGCACAGTGATAATCTCTGAAACTGGCATGCAGACGGAGTTGGGTCACATTGCCAACATGATCCAGACAGTAGAATCGGAGCCTACGCCTTTGCAGCGGCGTCTGGCTGATTTGGGTAAGACGATAGGAGCAGTTGCTGTAGCAATTGCCCTATTAATTTTTATCTTAGGTGTGCTGCGCGATGAAGAGCTAAAAGAAATGTTTTTGACGGCAGTAAGTCTAGTGGTGGCGGCTGTACCCGAAGGCTTGCCAGCAGTTGTCACCATTGCCTTGGCTTTGGGGGCGAAGCGGATGTTAAAGCGCCATGCTTTGATCCGCAAACTGCCTGCAGTCGAGACTCTCGGTTCAATTACAACTATTTGTTCTGACAAAACTGGTACCCTTACCCAAAACCAAATGACTGTTACCATGCTTGATGTCGCTGGTAAACGCATCGACCTTACCAGACGTCTCGACAGCAAGCAATCAAAATTAGCTCCTCAAGAGCGAGAAGTAGCAAAACTGACTGAGCATCCAGCCCTAGCATTATTGTTGGTCAGTGGAGCTTTATGCAACGACGCCACCCTAGAATTGGCAACAGAGGAAGCTCTCACCTATCGCACCCTTGGCGATCCTACCGAAACAGCTTTAGTTATTGCTGCTGCTGATGTAAAACTATGGAAAGGTAATCTAGAGCAAGCCTTTCCCCGAACTGCTGAAGTTCCTTTCGACTCGGAACGTAAGCGCATGACTACGGTTCACCAATGTCCAAGCACCATTGGTACTATTCCTGAGGCTTTCTCATCAACTTGGTCATTAACTCAGAGTAATGGCAATCCTCCCTACCTCGCCTTTACTAAAGGTGCCATCGATGGTTTATTAGATATTTCTTCCCATGTTTGGATTAATGACCATGCTGAGCCTCTCGATGACAGTTGGCGTGAGCGGATTAGGGCAGAACATAATCTATTGGCTCAGGATGGTTTGCGCGTCTTGGGATTCGCCTTTCGCTCTTGGGAAAGTGTCCCCACTGAGCAACGAGAGGACACCCTGGAGAGAGAGTTGAGCTTTATTGGTATGGTGGGTATGATCGACCCTGCTCGACCTGAAGTAAAAGCCGCTATCAGCACCTGTCAGACGGCTGGTATCCGTCCAGTTATGATTACTGGTGATCATCCCCTAACTGCCCAACATATTGCCACTGAGTTAGGTATAACCAACAATGGCAATCTGATCAACGGTCAAACTCTAAATCGTTTGTCTGTCGAAGAGTTAGAAGAGATGGTTGAATCAGTGGACGTTTACGCCCGCGTATCACCGGAACACAAACTCAACATTGTCCAAGCCTTGCAGGATAAAGGCCACATCGTTGCCATGACTGGAGACGGCGTTAACGATGCTCCTGCTTTAAAGAAAGCCGACATCGGTGTTGCCATGGGGATTACTGGCACAGACGTAGCTAAAGAAGCCTCTGATATTGTTCTGCAAGATGACAATTTTGCCACGATTGTCGCTGCCGTGGAAGAGGGGAGAGTAATTTACGATAATATCCGCAAGTTCATTAAATATACCTTAACAGGCAATGCTGGCGAACTATGGGTAATCCTACTAGCTCCTTTTTGGGGAATGCCTCTGCCATTAAAACCACTACAAATTCTCTGGATTAATTTAATTGCAGATGGGATGCTAGCTCTAGCTCTAAGCGTCGAACCAGCTGAACGCAATATTATGCGCCGCCGCCCTTACAAACCCAAGGAGAATATCTTTGGTAGAGGGGTAGGTCGAGATATTATCTGGATTGGGCTGCTCTTAGGCATAATCTTACTAGCAGTAGCTTATGGATATTGGTCTGGCGAGCAAGCCAGTTTGACCATTGTACAAACTATGGTATTTACTACCCTTGCCTTCTGTCGGATGGGATTAGCTCTGACACTGCGCTCAGAACGAGATACGCTATTTAGTATTGGTTTACTTTCCAATAAGCCGCTCCTAGGCGTAGTTAGCCTGACCTTTTTATTGCAATTGGCAGTGCTTTACCTACCCTTTCTACAGGAATTATTTGGAACTGTTGCTTTGACACGACAGGATTTAGCCATCTGTTTAGGCTTGAGTTTATTTGTTTTGGCAGTAGTAGAAGTTCAAAAGTTACTGCTTGGCTCGCCGAAGAGGGCGTAAACTTTAAAACCTCCTACGTACTCTCCCACCTGCTCGAGATCTTTTGGCTTCATCACTTTCCATGAGGTCTCTGCGTACTCTTTCGAGTGACCATCCTTGTTCTAGATTGTTTTGGTAGGTTCTAAGTCCATCACGATCTGCATCACGCCTGAGGATTTCTCGATAAAGCTGATTAATCCTTTCTCTTGCCTCTCGAGAAACAGCCAACTCGCGGCGAACCTTGGCATAATCCCAATCCCCTGATAGAACCCTCTCAGCGTAAGTTCTAATCCCTCTGCGATCGCCTTGGCGACCTAGCACATCTCGATAAAGGTCATTAATCCCTCTGTAAACTTCATCTCTACGGCGAAGGTCACGGGAGTTATCGTAACGCCTGTCGTAGCGTCCATTATCTCGCCTACGCTCTATTCTTCCGTTATCTCGCCTACGCTCTCGTCTGTCGTAGCGCCTGTTGTACCACTCAACCTCCCGTTCAGTTGCCCGTCGCCCACAAACCACTTCACTGTTATATTCGTTTACAATGCAGTATCGTCGTTGTGCTTGGGCAGGAGCTGCCAAAGCAGTTGTCATTATTAAGCCTGTGATTGTCAATAGTATAGGTTTCATGGTTGATCAGCTGCATTTATAGTTAAGTTGTTGGAATTTATAGCAGTTTTCACGCTTGATGAAGCACAACACTCTTAGTTCTCGGATAAAAGTCAGCCCAGAAGATTAAAGACGCGGGGACAGGGGGACGCGGAGACGCGGAGACGCTTTTTATGCACCGCAAGTGACGGTGGGGTATTTGACCCATATTAATTTCGATAAATTCTCCCCCTCTCTCCATCTCCCCATCTCCCCATCTCCCCCTCTCCCCCTCTCCCCCTCTCCCCCTCTCCCCACCTCCCCCCCTCCCCCCCTCCCCCCATCCCGCGACAGCGC
>JAAHGS010000305.1 GCA_010692645.1 Symploca sp. SIO2E9 | reverse complement strand
TACCCGCGTGTTTAGCTAGAGCGATTTTTTGGTTTGGAGCTCTGATTCTTAACTGAGTTTTGAATCCTAGTAACATTTGTTAGTCAATGTGATTATTTGTTAGCAAATCATTTACTGTTGATTAACCCTCTCCCCCTCTGAGAATAATCAAATTGTTTTTTTTATTGTAACTTATTATTGTTAACTTGCATCAGTCTCGCAAGACGTAGCCGACACCCCGCACAGTTTGAACTAGACGCTTTTCCTGATTCGCTTCTAGCTTCAGTCGCAAATAACGAACGTAAACTTCAATAATATTGGAGTCACCCATAAAATCGTAACCCCAGACGCGTTCCAGGATTTGGTCACGGGTGAGAACCTGCCTTGGATGGGCGAGGAGGTATTCTAGTAAATCAAATTCCTTGGCAGTTAGTTCAATTAGGCGATTGCCTCGGTAAACTTCACGGGTGCGATGGTTTAAACTCAAGTCGTCAAATTGCAGGATTTCGCTTTCTTGTTCCTGAGAGCGCCGTAATTGTACCCTTACTCTGGCTAATAACTCTTCGACACTGAAAGGTTTGACCACGTAATCATCAGCACCAGCATCTAAACCAGCAACGCGATCGCTTACTTCATCTTTGGCGGTTAATAATATAATTGGGACTTTATCACCTGTAGAGCGTAAACGCCTACAAATTTCTGGTCCAGATATTCCCGGCAGCATCCAATCAAGAATTACCAAATCTGGTTGAGACTCCCGCACTGCTGCCAGCCCTGCGAATCCATCATAAGCAACGGTAACCAGATAACCTTCATACTTCAGTTCCAGTTCAATGAACTGTGCTAGTTTAGCTTCATCTTCTACGACTAATATTTTTTGAGTCATAGCCAAGAAACCTAGAGGACTGAGCAACAATCAAAGATGGTGCCTGGGATTTGATCCCAAGCACACCTGATTCTCTATTGTAGAGAAAGTCAGTTCATGGTTCATGGCTCATAGCTCATTGAGTTGGCCTTCGACAATTTGGAATACCTTCCCAATGAACAATCAACCATGAACCATGAACGGAACTAATTACCTCGTCTCGGCACTAACTTCAGCAAGTAATTCCTCTACTGCTTGAGAACTATCAGCCTTATGAGTATCTATACCATAATCATAGGGGTCTGCCCATAAAATCGGCTCCTCATCAAAGTTCTCGATCGCTGGAGGAGAAGTCGTCTGCCACTCTAAGCTTAAGGCTTTCCAGGGATTTTTACCCGCTTTTTCTCCCCAATTAATACTCCAAATCATATTAATCACAAAGGGGATAGTAGAAACCGCCGTTAGATAGGCACCCACTGTACAGAGGATATTGAGATTTTGAAATTGTGGGTCATACATAGCAATGCGGCGATTCATACCAATCAAACCCAACTGGTGCATCGGCATGAAAGTCAGGTTCATACCAATGAAGGTTAGGGCAAAGTGAATTCTGCCCCAAGTTTCATTAACCATGCGCCCAGTCATTTTGGGGAACCAGTGATAAACTCCTGCATATAGACCTAAAACTGCTCCCCCAAACAGAACATAGTGGAAGTGGGCAACAATAAAGTAGGTGTCGTGGACGTGAATATCAAAGGGAACCGACGCCAGCATCACCCCACTTAAACCGCCGATTAAAAAGGAAGAGACAAAGCCCATGCCGAAGAGCATGGAACTGTTGAGACTGAGTTTGCCCCCCCAAATTGTGGCACACCAACCAAATACTTTAATGCCCGTTGGTACGGCAATTAGCATTGTGGCTGCCATGAAAAATATCCGCAACCAGCCAGGGGTGCCACTGGTAAACATGTGGTGTACCCAGACAATTAGACCCAAAAAGGCAATTAATAAACTAGAATAAGCGATCGCTCGATAACCAAAAATTGGTTTGCGGGCATGTACTGGCAGTACTTCCGAAATCAGCCCAAAAAAGGGCAGAACCATGATATAAACTGCTGGGTGGGAGTAAAACCAGAACAGGTGCTGATAGACAATTGGATCCCCTCCGCCAGTGGGACGAAAGAAGCTTGTTCCCGCAACCAAGTCAAAAGCTAGGAGTACTGCACCACCAGCCAAAACTGAGGTAGAACTTATAACTAGTGCCGAAACTGCCAGCATCGACCAGCAAAATAGCGGCATCTGGTGTAGATTCATGCTGGGTATGCGCATCTTCAAGATTGTAGTCACAAAGTTAATTGCACCTAAAATTGAAGATGTCCCAATCAGTAGAATACTCAAAATCCACAGCAGTTGACCGTCATGAGAACTGACTAAGCTTAAGGGAGGGTAAGAAGTCCAACCAGCTTCTGGAGCACCGACGAAAAATCCAGCTAGGAGTAACAAGCCCCCTGGAGGTAGCATCCAAAAAGCAACGGCATTGAGTTTAGGAAATGCCATGTCCTTAGCACCAATCATCAGTGGGATTAGGTAGTTAGCGAAGGCAGCACCAGCCGGAATAATCCACAGGAAGATCATAATCGTCCCGTGCATGGTCATCATGCGATTGTACATCAGAGGACTGACGAAATCTGGATCAGGCGTTGCTAACTCTGTGCGAATCCCTGCGGCGAGTGCGCCGCCGATGAAACTAAACATAAAGGATGTAACTAGGTATTGAATCCCAATTACTTTGTGATCAGTATTGAAGGTAAAGTAATCTTGCCAACGCCTAACATGTTCTTGTTGATGAACTGGATCTGCGTCCTTGTGGGCTTTGGTTTGTTCTTGTTGCATCGCCATAAAATTTTATCTTGACCACAAGTAAAGAATTTTGAAGACTGGCTGAGTAGATTCAAGATTGGTTACAAGATCCAGGTTAAATGTATCCAATTTACTTGACAAATCTACAATACTAAATATTGTCAAATTTGATACCCAAGCTTAGTCCTTTGGGGGTAATTTAGTAGGGCTATAACCCATACATAGTAAAGGACAGCAGCGTTTTGTCTTCGCGCTACTGTCCCCAGATTTTTTAAGATTTAGTTTATTTTTGCTTACTCTCTAAAGCCAAGTTTCTGAATCTAGTCACAAAAAAAAGTTGAGCCTAATTTCTATATAAGAGCTATGAGAGCTGCTTTGGGATAGCTAAGAGTCTTGATTTAACAATTTAACTATTGACTGGTGACTTAAGTTAGTTTAAATTCAAGACCGAGATTGCACTCTTTAAGACATCGCAATCAATCTTTGTAAACCAGAACACAATTTAGAATGATCATGGTGGCAAATACCAACATGCAAGCAACCGGACTTAACCTAGAAAAAGCCTATCGAAAGGTAATGAAGGCTGTAATTGCCCTATTCGCGGTTACATTTGTTCTACTTGGTTTTCCGGGGCTAACTTCCCCAGCATCTGCAGGACCAGGTGGAACCTCCGTAAAAGGATGGGTAACGCGATTTGATGTGGTTGATGTCAATAAATCTGTCGATTGGTACCAGTATGCACTTGAGATGAAGCTTAGTCTTGATGCCTTACCTTATTATGGGCAAGTTTCCTATCCAGAATACCCTGACACGCAAATTGGACTCAATAGTAATCCTTCTCCTGTATCGGGAAAAGCGACAGCTACAATCGTTGTAAATGACATTAAAACAGCCGTAGATAGCCTTATTTCTAAAGGTGTCGATGTTGACCCAATTTGCTCTGCTGGTCCAGATGTAGTGCTTGCCTTCTTTTGCGATCCTGATGGCAATAATCTAGCTTTTCGTCAGGATGGTATTACTATTACACCACCCCTCCCATACTGTGGAGCCCCTAAATGCAATAACTGCGCTTCATAACTGAAAAAAGATTGTTAATGCCTAATTCATAAAAGTGAATAGGGAATAGACAAATTTTTATTCATTGCTATTCCCTATTCCTTGCTAGTTAATGCCTAATAGAGCAAATACACTAACGTAAACAGAACAATCCAGATTACATCCACAAAGTGCCAGTAAATCTCGGCTGCTTCTACACCAAAGTGCTTCTCGGCAGAGTAATGCCCTGGTTGACGAGAGCGCCATAATACAGAGAGAATTAAACCCAAACCACAAGCAACGTGTAAACCGTGGAAACCAGTCAGGACATAAAAATAACTGGCAAATAGGTTAGCAGTTAAACCAAATTCTGCATGGCTGTACTCATATGCTTGCCCAGCTAGGAAGAGGGCACCCATTAAAGCAGTGATGCCAAACCAAACTTGCAAGCCAGAGAGGTCATTCTTTTTCAATGCACTTTGACCTTTGTGCATTACAAAACTGCTCGATACCAGGATGACGGTATTAACAGTAGGCAGTAATAGTTCGATCTCTGAGCCTTCTGGCGGCCAATTGATCACACTAGCTTTGTAAAGTATAAAGGCTACAAACAGGCTAGCAAACATCATCGTATCAGCAATCAGGAACATATATATCCCGAACATGCGATGATCAGGATGCTCCTCATGATGGCTAATTACCTCCGCAGGTGGATGATAATTGAGGACAGTTTTAGACTCATCTATGGTTGAACCTTGCATAAATTCCTTGAGATGACTTGCAATAGGACTTTGAGCAATTGTTTATTGACAGAGGGAAGGGGAGAGGGGGAGAGGGGGAGAAGGGGAGAAGGGGAGAGGGGGAGAAGGGGAGAGGGGGAGAAGGGGAGAAGGGGAGAGGGGGAGAATTTTATATACAAATATCCCACCACACCTCCCACACTTCCCACACCGGAAGAGAACC
>JAAHGS010000304.1 GCA_010692645.1 Symploca sp. SIO2E9 | reverse complement strand
ACCTGATAACCATGGTGTTAAAGGGCAGTTGCGCAAAACCCCTGAGCGTAGTCGAAGGGGAAGGAAGCAGAAACCTAAGTCGTGAGCCTTAGGAATCCCTCGCTTTTAGCGACGGGAGGATGTCAATTAAGGAAGCAATCTCCTGGTTTTCATCGGTCATCAGATCTTTTGCTACATGCAACAGAGCAGAAGGATCTGTTAGCGCCAGCCCTCTGATTGAGGAGTCTGCCAAATATTTTTCCAATTTGGAGAGAGCTAGATTTGCATGTTTTCTAAACAATTGGGGATTGAAAGCCTCAAGTTCAAGCCCTCCTTGTTTTTCAGCATCGGATTCCTTTTCAAAAGAGTCCACATAGACTCCAATGGAACCTAGATTATCCGTCAAATCCATCAGATTATCTCCACAATGATGTTCAATTTAATGTTTAATTTGATGTTCTGATGGTTTATTTATCACCATCCCTGAGGGCAAAATCTAAGCCAGCCTTCAATATACTATATTATTTGTTCACTGAACTGATAATTTTTACTAAAGTTTTGATAAAAACAAAAAAATACCCACAAGTCAGTCATGGTAAATCAAATGCTTCTTAAATTCTTTGTTTTTTGTCATAAGAAATATTTATTATAGATCAAATGCAATATCAGACCTAATATCCTAGTCCTCCACTAGTAAAAAGTTAAAAGCATGAAATCTAGCAACTTTGCGGCTTCAAAACTGCCAAAATCCCATCTTCAATAAGATAATCAAGCAACCCTGGAGCTGCCCACGGAGATATCTCCTGGGGTGGATGCCTTCGCTTCCAGTTAATAGTTTGTAAAATAGCTCCTTCGTATGGTACAGGTTCTGAGTAACCTCATTCCTCCTGAATGCGAGTCGTATCTGTCACCCAATGTTGCTCACTGTTAAATGCCAACTCCCACCCTTGAGTAATCTAGTACTTTGTTACAACTAGCACTTCTCCCTTACATGTCTCTAATTCGTTGAGCTTCACAAGGGTTTGATACTCCCGCTATATTGTAGATGCGACCAGCAGATCTGATATTATAGCGCTACGCGCAAGGCAGAAGGCAGAAGGCAGAAGGCAGAAGGCAGAAGGCAGAAGGCGATTACCCCAAGGGGGTAGCGCAAAGCGATCGCACTCGCCGCATTTTCTACATAACCATCGCGCAATCTATCTAGTAGAGACCGTCGCGTTGGATCTGCGATCGCCTGAAAAGTATCTTTACTAGCAATAGATCTGCTCAAGAGTTCCACTTAATACTTAAGCTAATGCTTAACTAGCTCTAGAATAGATAAGTATTTACAGAGAAGTAAACAAAGCCCACGTCTTTCAAGCAAATGTCAACTTCATACCAAAAATAACCACGAGCGAGAGTTAGCCAGCTGCTTTTAACGGCTGGCAGGGTCACTACAGGGTTTTAACCCGACAAAGAACCTATTTATTGAAGCTTTTTAAAATCCCCGTCTTTTTAAAGCAGGGAGACTTCAAAAGTTTTTTGTAGCAGATAATACTGGGATAGTACAGGGCAGATTATAAATTACTGCAGCGGCATCTGCGGCAAATGGAAAATGATAATTAGGGTCATAAGATTATGAGCGTTTTTTTCCAGAAAATCCTCTGGTTGCTCAGTAGTTTTTTCCTCTGCCTGATTGGTACTACCAGTACAGCTAGAACGCAGATTGTACCAGATAGTACACTACCGAATAATACAGTAGTCATTCCCGACGGCAACATCATTCGGATTGAAGAAGGCACGAGGGCTGGTAGTAACCTTTTCCACAGCTTTGAAGAGTTTTCTGTCGTTAGTGGTTCACAAGCTTTTTTCAATAACTCTACCGATATCGGGAATATTATCAGCCGAGTCACAGGCTCTCAAGTCTCCAATATCGATGGTTTAATTCGCGCCAACGGTACTGCTAACCTCTTTTTCATCAATCCCAATGGGATTATTTTTGGTCCACAGGCGCAGCTCAATATCGGTGGTTCCTTTATCAGTTCTACAGCTAACAGTCTCAAGTTAGCAGATGGCAGTGATTTCAGCGCCACTGAACCCCAAGCCCCACCGCTGCTAGCAATTAATGTTCCCATTGGCTTACAATTTGGACCTGTACAGGCAGGCAGTGGGCAAAATCAAGGGAGCATAATTAATCGCTCCCAAGCTAGCAGCTTAGTACCACTACCATTGCTTACCCCCCAAATCCCTAGTAATGTCGGTTTAGAAGTGTTACCAGGTCAAACTATAGCGTTGTTGGGAAGAGATATATTTTTGGAAGGGGGCAATCTCACAGCTTTTCAAGGGCGAATTGAATTAGGCAGCGTCGCCGATTCTGGTTTCGTGAGCTTTAACCCCACGCCCACTGGTTTAGTTTTAGGATATGAAGGTATCGAAAATTTCGGTAATATCGAACTCTCGGGTATCGCCTCTGTCAATACGATTGGTTTAGGAGGCGGCACGATTAGAGTTGTGGGAGATGAGGTAAGCCTGCGAGAAGGCTCTAACTTACTTGCTGATACTATCGGAAATTTTGATGGCGCAGGTATAGAGATTGAGGCGGCACAGTTCAAACTTCAAGATTTGGCATTTATCTCTGCTGGCACTGTTGGGGCTGGGGCTGGGGGCAGTATTACTATTGATGCTACTGAATCTGTAGAATTAAGGGGAATTGGATTTGAGAACTTTCTGACAACCTATATTAATGCTGCTTTAGCAGGAACACTTAACCCCTTAACCCGAGAAAGCGGTTTATTTACTGGAACTATCGGTACAGGTACAGCAGGAAACATCACTATTAATACCCAGCAGTTGAGGCTGAGTGAAGGAGCAATTGTCTTCAGCCCTACCTTTAGTCAAGGGGCTGGCGGGATTATTGACATTAGCGCCTCTGACTCTGTAGAAGTGCTTGGTTCTGGGTTGGTAACTGCCACTAATAATACTGGAAATGCAGGTAAAATCACAATTGATACGGGCAAGTTAACTGTCCAAGATGGGGCTGTGGTTTTAACCAGTACTCTCGGTGGTGGTGAAGGAGGAGATATTCAAGTTAGAGCCTCTGAGTTGGTGGAAGTGTCGAAAACCAGAGAAGATAGCCCCATTGCCACAGCTATCGCCACTAGCAGTATCGGTGGTAATGGTAAGGCGGGAAATCTAGAGATTAATACTCAATCTCTGCTCCTAGAAGGAGGGGGAGCAATTATAACTTCCAGTGGAGTACTTACTAGAGATGAGGCAATTTTGGGTGGTGGTCCTGGTGGTAATCTAACTATAAAAGCTTCTGAATCTGTAAAAGTAAGTGGTCTTTCCGCTGAGAATGAGTTCCGTAGCATCTTGACAACGGCGGCAGGGAGTAGTGAGCCTGCAGGAGATTTGAGAATTGAAACCAAAAGATTAATTATTGAAGATGGAGCTGCGGTAACAGCAGCCACTGGGGGAGAAGGCTCAGGGGGAAATATTTTTGTAGAAGCGTCTTTATCGGTGGAGGTAATTGGCACTTCAGAAGATGGTCTTTCTCCAAGCATTTTATCAGCATCTTCTGGAGATCGTTTTGCCCAACTTTTCTTTACTGAGATTATTCCGACAGGGGCAGCAGGAAGTTTAACAATTGCCACACAAGATTTTATTGTCACCGATGGAGCCTCTGTCAATGTTACTAGTTTAGGGTTGGGAGATGCTGGCACTCTGGCAGTTTTAGCTGAGAATATCGAGCTTGATAATAGTGGCTCTATTACTGCTGATACTAAATCTGGAGCAGGGGGAAATATTACCCTACAGGTGCAGGAGCTATTACAAATGGGCGGCAACAGCACAATTTCCACTGATGCTGGTAACGCTGATGGCGGCAATATTCTCATCGACACTGAAATCTTAGTGGCTCAGGAAAATAGTGACATTACTGCCAATGCCCAACAAGGTTCTGGGGGGCGAGTGCAAATTAATGCTGCTGGAATCTTTGGTACTCAGTTTAGAGAGCAAGAGACTCCCGAAAGTGATATCACTGCTAGCTCCCAACTAGGTCCTGAGTTTAGCGGTATTGTAGAAATTAATAGGCCTGATGTTGACCCTAAAAGAGGATTAGTCGAGTTACCAGAAAATATTATTGACACTACTAAGCTGATTGCCAGAGGTTGTGTGGCGGCTCAAGGTAACTCATTTGTGGTTACCGGGCGTGGCGGCTTGCCCCAAAACCCCACTGCTACACTCAGGAGTCAGACAGTTTGGCGAGATTTGCGCCTAGGTGACGACAGCACAGGAGAAGAGCTTAGTACAGAGGTTCCAGCAGAAAATTTCTACCCATCACCACCTCAGATTCCTCCCATAGTGGAAGCTCAAGGATGGTTGATTGATGCTAATGGCAATGTGGAACTTGTGGCAGATAATGGCGTCAGTAATAACCGTTGGGGTGGGGTATCGAGAAATTATGACTGTACTAATTAGAAGTCATATCATCTTGGGTCAATTAACCTTAATAAAAGGGGTGAGCGAAAAAAAGAGTGGGGGAATGAGTAAGCAGACGCTCCAGACGTGGAGACGCTCCAGACGCGGAGACGCTCCAGACGCGGAGACGCCGAGAATTGAAATTCCAACCAAAATTTCGCTCACCCTAATAAAAGTAGGTTGGGTAGTAAGGTTATCAAAGACAACTATAACTAGAATATCTGTTGGGTTTCGTTACCTCAACCCAACCTACAAATTCTCCCCATCTCCCCCTCTCCCCCTCTCCCCATCCCCCCATCTCCCCATCCCCCCATCTCCCCATCCCCCCATCTCCCCATCCCCCCATCTCCCCGAG
>JAAHGS010000303.1 GCA_010692645.1 Symploca sp. SIO2E9 | reverse complement strand
TTATATTTTATAATAATATGATTAGGGTTTTGTTAGCATTACTCTTTGACGGGTTAAAACCCGCCTCGCTCCACTGCCAGCCATTAAAATAGCTGGCTATATCTCGCTCGTGGTTATTTTTTTGTATCTAACTCTACATTACCTTTAAGCTGTCTGGTAGCTAGGGAACGGACTAAACGCATACCCAGACTCTTTTGAGTTTGGAAATCGATGTCCTTTGTTATACCAATACCACTGTCGCGGACAACCAATTCAAACAGATTATTCTCAGTTGTACGAAATTCAACGGTAATTTCACCTTTCTTCCCTTCTGGAAAGGCATGTTTCAGGGCATTTGAGACTAATTCATTAATAATTAAACCACAGGGAATAGCCATATCAAGGTCTAAAGAAATAGGTTCGATATTAATTGCCAGAGAAATCCTCTCAGCATTGACAGCATAAGAGTCGAACAAGCTCTGGGTTAAAGAACCAATGTAATCTCTCAAGTCAATGCTGTCGATATTTTTAGACCTGTAGAGTTTTTCGTGAATCAGAGCCATGGTCTGAAGACGTTCTCTGCTTTCTTGCAACACTTGCAAAGTTGCTTGATCTTCAACGTAGCGGGATTGAAGGTAAAGTAGTCCCGAAATTATCTGCAAATTGTTTTTGACCCGATGGTGAATCTCTTTGAGGAGAATTTCTTTTTTTTGGGCTTCTATTTTTGCTGTCTCTGCTTGCTTATGTTGAGTGATATCAGTAGCGAGGCTATCTCTACGGATGGGATTGCCTTCAGCATCGAAAATGAGTTTAGTACGTTCTCTAATCCAACGCACCTCACCATTTGACCACAAAATTCTGTATTCTAAGTCTTGGCTACCAATTTTCGACAGGGAGAGTTTAGCCTTCTCGACTCTTTGCTGGTCTTCTGGGTGAATTACCTCTTGCCAAAGGTTAAAGCTATTTAAAAACTCATGTATCTGGCGACCATAAACTTTCTCAACAGCAGAATTAAGGTAAAGTAACTTATTAGTTTGGGGAGAAAATGACCAAACCACATCTTCGAGGTAACTCAGAATACTTTCAAGCCGCTGTTGACTCAACTGCAATGCCTGTTCATTTTCCTGCAGCGCTTCTTGTACGCGAATACGATCACTAATCTCCTCTTTAAGTTGTGCGTTGATGGTTAAAAGTTCGGCTGTACGTTCCTCAACCCGATTTTCTAAATCTTGGCGGGTTTGTCGCAAGATACTTTTGAGGCGGTCATTACGGTCTTTCGTCCAGCCTAGCTGCAAAGCTGGCAAGAAACCAAGAAGAATGCCGACACTAACCTGTAGGACCCCTCCTGTTAGCGTCGGTGGACCAAAAGGAACTGAAGCAGCATAGATAATGTATATCCCCCATACACTAGTGCTAAGCATCCCAGCCTTTAGTCCACCGATGCTGGCACTCAGTACTACAGATAAGTTGAGCAATAAAAATGGAGTTGGCGCAATTATCCCAGACTGGCGTAGAGATTCAATCAAAACAGCAACGCTTGCTGTCACTAAGCCACCAGTCCAGAAGGGCAGTTTCATGGTTCATAGTTGACTATTAGACATCTTCAACAATAACTTTACAACTGTCGATAATGTCTTGGCTGAATTAGGATTCTTCAATAGACCTATTCATAGTTCAATTTTTACCTCAATCAACAATGAACTATGAACAATTAACAATCAACAAATTCTTCCTAGAATCGGTAACTCATGACTTTAATCACTGACCCATTTTGAGGTAAATCTGTAGACTTAACGTTTATCCTATCGTTGTTGACACGACTTATGGGAGTTCCTTCCATCAAGCTTAAGAAATTATCTACTGGCAAAATAGAATACTCTCCCTGACAGGTTTCTTGATCAGCTGCCTGTGTCAAGAAATGAGTAGGAATCACCATTTTTGCATTCAGAGCTTTGATCGCCTGTTTTGCTTCTTGGGGATTATAAGCCTTTGGTCCTCCTCCTACAGGTACCAAAAGCACATCCGGGGATCCCATCAAGATTTTCTGCTCAATTCCAATCGGCGCTGCTGCTCCTCCCAAATGCAGTACCTTGATACCACCTTGAGTCCACTGCCAAGTTACATTGGTGCCGAATCGCTTGCCGCCAACACGATCATGATCGATGCCGATACCTTGTATTTGTAAGCCACTCACCTCATAAGCACCGGGTTCGTACAGGATCTGGGGATCCCCTGGCAGTTCCCCTGCTGCCCCTTCATCCAACAATTGGCTACTAATAAGTACTAAATCTGCCTCCACTTGCGGTGGGCGATAACCAGCTGTACAACCTAGTGTCCGAAATGGATTAACCAAAATTCGCACGCCACTGGCGGTGAACAAAAAGCAGGTGTGCCCTAGCCATTGCACCGAAAGAGAACCACTGGGGGTTTGGGCATGATAAGAACTAATTCCTGAAGTTAAACCTGTTCCTAGGGTTGCCAGCAAACTTGCACCTGCATAGCGCATTAACTGTCGCCGTTTCATGTTTGAATGAACTAATTTCCCTCTAGATTAAACTGAGATTGAGTCATTAACTGAGACTGTAAGTAATTCGAGGAAGTTTCGCAATAGCTGTTTACCACAAGAAGTCAAAATACTTTCTGGATGGAACTGGACGCCTTCAAGATGCTGATAGTTCCTGTGCCTAACGCCCATAATCGTTCCATCTTCAACCCAAGCGGTAATTTCCAGGACATCTGGACAACTTTGAGGGTCAATTACCAAACTATGATACCGAGTAGCTCTAAAGGGATTGGCTAATCCCCGGAAGACGCCGACGTCAGTATGATGAATCTCAGAAGTCTTGCCGTGCATTAGCTCCGGTGCTGAGACAATTTTCCCACCGAAGACTTGACCAAGGCTTTGATGACCAAGGCAAACCCCTAAAATTGGCACAGTTGCCCCCAATTCTCTAATCAAAGACTCAGAGATACCAGCATCTTCAGGACGTCCTGGCCCTGGAGAAATCACCACTCCGGATGGGGCAAGCTGGCGAATTTGCTCCAGGCTAATTTTGTCATTGCGGTAGACTTGAATTTCAGATGCTACTGGCAATTGAGAACCCAACTCTCCCAAGTACTGTACCAAGTTGTAGGTAAAGCTATCGTAATTGTCAATAACAATAATCAAGACCAATGCTCCTTCGGGCGTCAGGCACAGAAAGCATTATTCTGAAATTTATAACTAATTGTTGATTAATGATCACGTTGTTCAATAAGTTTGCTGTTGCACTACCTGCCCAAGTAAAGCTAATAGCGGTGGTAGTAGCAGTGAACCAGCGATAATCACAGAAGTTATCGCTGAAACAAGAACTGCACCAGCAGCACAGTCTTTAGCAATTTTGGCAAATTCATGATAGTTCTGCTTGACGGTTAAGTCAACTACTGACTCAATCGCTGTATTTAACAACTCTAATGCTAGTACTAACCCTGCTGTCAGGGTAATCACAGCAACTTCCACCATTTTTAGATGTAACAACAAGCCTAAGCTAATTGCCAATGGGCCAATTACAGTGTGAATACGAAAATTGCGTTGGGTGATGAAGGCATAGGTGCATCCAGCCCAAGCATACTTAAAACTAGTCACCAGAGTAGGAGCAATTTGCCAAGCAAACTTCCGGTTGGGTTTGACAATTGGATCAGGGGGGTTCGGTGTCGGCATCGCAATGTCTGGAGGTATAGACATAGAACTTGAATTAAACAACTTGGGGGTGGAAGATTGAGTATTGTATAACACCATAAGTCTTTACTTCCATATAGATCTTTACTTCCATTTCGCTATATACGGTAGCAGAATGCCAAAGAACCCTAATTTCTTAACTTCAGGCCGATGAGCCGCAGCAAAGTTTCCTGTTGATTTAGCATTGTGATCAAACTTTCTTGATCCCGATGATCCCAACCCAGGAGATGAAGTAAACCATGGCTTGCCAACCACGCCAGTTCTATAGTTAGAGCATGTCCTTGTCGTTGTGCTTGCTGATGTGCTGTCTCTACTGAAATTACGATGTCACCAAGATACAAAGGCATAGACAATTGAATTGGGACTGGTAACTGGGGAAAACTTACTTGATCAATGACTGCAAAAGCTAAAACATCTGTGGGCTGATTTTGATGACGGTACTGAGCATTGAGCGCCTGAATTTCAGTATTATCAGTGAAGCGAAGACTCAGTTCGTAGGCATTGCTAGAAGGAAGCTCCCTGCACATGGTTTTTAGCCATTGACGGAACCAGTTTTCCCAAGTTGAGTGCGAAATTTTACAAGGAAGCGGTTGAGCATCAGTAGCTACTGATGGAGATTGTGTAAAAAAAAGATCCTGCACGTTCAGTTCAACCTGCACAATCAGTTCCTCCTCAAGTCTAGCTGCTAGAATTCTAGCGGGTTAGATAGGCAAGACCAATTAGCACAGCTAACAAACCAACAGTCGTTAAGAAAAAGTGATATATAGATGTACCCCGTTTGCGCACCATGTTGCGCATGGCTAGCTTGACGTAGCTTGGTTTGGGTTCAGTAGAGGTTAATACCTGTTGGTTAGTAGATTCGCTCACAGGGGACTCTGGAGTTGCTGTAGATGATGATTCTGTACTCATAAACAAGAGTG
Organism: Symploca sp. SIO2E9; assembly: GCA_010692645.1. Classification (GTDB taxonomy): domain Bacteria; phylum Cyanobacteriota; class Cyanobacteriia; order Cyanobacteriales; family Coleofasciculaceae; genus SIO3C6. Next base: position 193 of record JAAHGS010000303.1, on the reverse strand, counting down.
AACTTGGCTCAAAGCTTTACTTGATGTCTCTAATGTAACAGCTAGCTTAACAATTGCTCTCCAAATCTTGGGTATTAGGGACAAGGGAGAGGGGGAGAGGGGGAGAGGGGGAGACGCGGAGACGGGGAGACGCGGAGACGGGGAGACGGGGAGACGGGGGAGCGGAGGAGCGGCGTGTAGGGAAGGAGTGGAG
>JAAHGS010000302.1 GCA_010692645.1 Symploca sp. SIO2E9 | reverse complement strand
TCCGCGTCTCCCCCTCTCCGCGTCTCCCCCTCTCCGCGTCTCCCCCTCTCCGCGTCTCCCCCTCTCCGCGTCTCCCCCTCTCCGCGTCTCCCCCTCTCCGCGTCTCCCCCTCTCCGCGTCTCCCCCTGCCTCCTCTGCTTTTTCCAATAAAGGAGCAATCCAACTATCGGCACTAGCAATAGTGACCAGGAAACTAGATAAGGTATAATTTTCCAATAATAAATCCAAGCCTCTAGGGTATTAAGGGCTGGCTCACCTTCTGCGATCGCTGAATCAATTGTGGCACGTTTTCCAGAGGTTAAAATCAACAGCCAGTTAATACGATACCAGGGACCAAATACTAATACCGACAGTAATAAGCCTGTTATTAACTGGGCAAATTGTCCCCAATTACGCTGTCTGATTGTTCCCCCAATCACCCAAAGCACAGGTATTAACAAAAACAATAGGGCTGTTTGCTTTACCATCAGTGCCAAGCCTAAGGAAATGCCAAAGACTAACGCCCACCACCAGCCTCGAAGATAACGCCACAAAGTCAAACAGCAAAAACTTAAGCTGACAGCTGCTGTAAGTGGATAGTCGAGGAGAAATTCGAGGCGATATCGATATAGTCCAGGCAAAAGTACACTTAAACCAGCAGCCCATAAACCAACTTGGCTATTGAATAGGGTGATACCTAAAACATAAACAGAAATAATTAAAATCCCACTGCTTAACAGTAGCACTAGAGTTGCTTGGTCAAAACCAGTGCCGAAAATATTCTGAATAACTGCTGTGGCAATATAGACGCCAGGGGGTATCTTTGAGGAAAGTTGCCACAAATTTCTCCACCATTCTCCAGACAACCATTCCGGTTGCTGTAAGGCTTGCCAGTAATTTAAAGAGCCTGTTAAGTAATCGGCTTGATCCCAAGCAGGGACACAATGATCTAGGGCAAACCAAATGCGATCGCATATCGCACTCACTAGCCAAATTGCCCCTAGTGTTAATAGTACCCTGAACTGATGACGCTTTTGTTTGTTTATCACTAGTTATCTAGTTCAGGACTTACGCAAAGATTCTCGCAGGCATCTTGCCTACACTACAGATAAATTTGATTTTGATGATCAACGCTACCTGTAGTGCTAGTGTCCCGTTAGTATACCAGAATACGTAAGTCCTATAGTTTATCACCAACATTTTCTTATCTTCAGACCCGAATCATATATCCATTTATTGGATATAGTGTTATTTTTGAATAAATGTATCTCTCAGAAACGGTGGCATCGATTGAGATGAGTGATCAAGATTTAAGTCTTACTCCTAATCAGGAAGTAATCCTGTCAGCGCTTCGTTTTCGCAAACGGTATGGATTGGAGATTATGGAAGCAATCGAAAAAAGTGGTGGCAAGCAGATAGGATTCAATTCGCTCTATCCCAACTTGAAGAGACTTGAGAAAAAGGGCTTTGTGAAGTCTGAATGGGGTGATGAACCTCCTGAGGAGCATACTGGAGCTAGACGCAAATACTACCGAATTACAGGCATTGGTGTACAAGCTCTGGAAGCTAAGCAGCAGTTGCTAGAATGCGTAGCTCATTGGACTCCGGAGCCAAAGGGGGTATGAGATGAGTGCTACAATAAACAACTTGATTATGCCAGGATTTCTCCCAGAAAACCCAAATATATGGTATGCTTTTGCTACGCTGGCTGTATTTCTATCTGCAATTGTAATAACTGCCATAAATATTTTGTGGTTAAGGAAATACAAGGATGTAGAATTAGCTGGCAAAATAGGCAGATTAGCTAGCCATTTTCCTGAAGAGTGGCTCGAATACCAAGATTGGCTCAGAGATATTATTTCTTCTCGCTCAGTTTTACTAAAACGTTATCCAGTTTGGCAGGCTGTTCTAATTTTCCGCTGGCGTCTGTTTTATTTCGTAGCCTATGTAGCGACTGTTATTCTCTGTAATCAGTTACTTAAAAGGTTTAAAAATTTTTTCTTGGCAAGAGGTTCTTTCAAGGAAAGAATCTCATCTCAAAAAGAGGCGACGGTAACCGAGTCTATTTTACATAATCGTTATCGCTACATTCTCCAGCAGACGGCTACACTTTTGGCAGTGGCAGAGCTTAGCCTTTGTGGAATTGCAGCTCTAACTGGCATTCTCTTGGCGTTTTATTATCAGCCAACGGCTCTTGGGGCACACGAATCGCTGACAACAATTGCCCATGAAGTTGCCAACGGCACACTCATCCTCAGTCTACATCATGTTGCTGGTAATGGTTTAATTGTTTTAGCCCTAATTCAAATTGTTGTTATGTTTTTTGGGCGTGAATTTGTGATACCATGGCTGACTGCTTGGATCAGTGGCATATTTCTGACTCTCACAGCTATTGGCCTAAGTTGGACAGCAATTGTACTCCATTGGGAACAAACCAGTTTCTGGCGTTTTAAGCTGGAGTTGAGCATGGTTGCCTCGATTCCACTGCTTGGTTCCGTACTCAGAGATATTCTGTCAGGTGGAGGCGGTATCAATAGCATTACTTTGCAGCATATGTATACTCTACATAGCTATGTCCTTGCGATCGCTGCTATCTTTCTCTCCATCACTCATCTTAGCGCTCTTATCTGCCAAGAGCAAAACTGGAAATCTGAAGATAAGCGGCTCAGTTTAGTGAAGCTGTTGAGGGAGTCTGACTTTAAGTAATAAGTAATAAGTAATAAGTAATAAGTGACGATGGAAATTAATTCTTATCATCACCATTTACTTTATTCTACTAAACCCCAGTAGCGATCAGTCTTGGGCTGGTGCCCTTCAGCAAATCGCAATTCAACCTAACTTACGGTTACTGGTGTTTTGGCTCTCTGATATTGCATAGAATTTATAATAATCTCTATCTGGTAATCAATGATGGTTGATGTTGGGTTTCCTTGGTCAACCCAACCTACTGAATTCAGAATGGCGATTTTTAAAGGTTACAAGTCTGTACACGAGAAAAAAGAGACTCCCAACTATCGAACCGCATAACCATCATAAAATCGTTACCACCCAAGGGTAGATGCCCCACAGGTGCTGAAAGATTAAAGGTCATTGAGTGATATTCCAACCAATTTCCTTTCTTTTTATCCTTCCATCCCAGTCGCTCACCTAGTTTTTTATCTGTTTTTATCTTGAAAGAGAGCCAAATACGATGTTGGACACTAAAACCAAAGAATTTGTTGCTGTATTTTACCCAAAGTTGGTCAATTTTTTTGAGGTCTGCGCAGGAGAAATTGTCGATGGATTCAGAGTTTAACCAACCCTCACTCTCTCGTTTAGCAACTTCTAGCATGACATCCAATGTTTCGGAGTCGGCTTCTTTCCACTTCCCATCTTTGAGTAAGTTCTCTAGTTGAGAGTAATCTGCGTTGAGCGACTCTGCTGGAGGAGGTTCTAAAGTCTTAGCAGCAGTTCCTCTGAGGTTTGAAATCGAAGTATCTTCTGTTGGTGGATTTTGAGGAAGCAGCGATATTCCTATGGGAACTCCTACCACTAGAAGCATAACTACAGCAAAACCTGCAATTCTTCTATTCTTCAATTGAGAAGTTCCAACAACAGATAACGGAAGTGTAGACTTCTGATCAACTTCTTTATTCTGATTAGTTTTGGTTGAAGTCCCTAACAAACTCAACCATTCTCGCACTGATGATGGTCGATCTTCCGGTTCCAGTGCCATTCCTTTAAGGATTGCTTGATTAAGGCGATCGCTAATACTAGGATTAAGCTGAGACGGTGGCACTAATTCCTCATTGAACATCTTACGATCCAAAGAAGCAGTAGCACACTCGCCTGTCACAGCATAATACAGAGATGCTGCCAGGGAATACACATCAACCGTTTTCTCTCGACTGCCTCTGCCCACCTGTTCATAGGGAGCAAAACTACGATTGCCAGCTATATCCGTTTGAGTGCTAGTTTTTGGGTTAATCCCCTTGGCAATACCAAAATCAATTAGTACAGCCTCTTCTGGATTCCTCATCATAATGTTGAGAGGCGTGGCATCCCGATGCACCAACTCGGCTTGATGCATGAAGATCAAGGCATCTCCAATTTGACAAATAACTTTTACTGCCTGAGTCTGTGTTAATGCACCTTGTTGCTTGACTAATTGGTACAAATTCTCCCCTGGAATATACTCCATTACCAAACAGGGGTTTTCATCTTCTGTAAAAAAATCAATGACTTGGACAATATGACGATGGGGAGCTTTACAAAGCCTTTTGAGTTTCTCCCCTTCCTTTTGAAAACGCCTCAAATACTCGGCATAATTGGGGTCATGTTTGAGATGATCTAGAGGAGTTTTGATAACGAAATACTGGTTGTGTTCGAGGTGGCGCACTTTGTAGGTAATGCCAAAGCCGCCTGAGCCGAGTACGCTTTCAATAATATAGGGGCGGCTTTGCAAGTGATACCCTGGTGTCCATGACATTATTGCCTAGCCTTCCTTCTTCCTATACTTGTGGCGATTCACCTAGCTCATGCACCCAGAATAACAACCTGATTTAACAGATGCCAAGGGAGTGAAAAGCATTCCTAAGCTGTTACGCATAGGACTTACGCATTTGCACCCTAAATCCCCCAAATTTGGGGGACTTAAACTCTTTTTCCCCCGCATCGGGGAGATTGAGAGGGGTCAATTCGACTTTTGCAAGAGGTCTAATCTGTTCCACGCTCAGGTTGTAATACCAAGTTGCAAGTAGGGAGATGGGGAGATGGGGAGAGAGAGTTATCTGTTAGAGAGCAAGTTGGTATAAATCTCTATAATAAGCTTAAATCCCTTTCTCAAAACTTTATTGTTTCTTGTTAGCTGTTCCTCGCTAAAATTGAACCAGACTAGAACCCAAAGA
>JAAHGS010000301.1 GCA_010692645.1 Symploca sp. SIO2E9 | reverse complement strand
GTGTCAGAGGAAGCGATTGCACGTCAGATGTTTTTCTTGTGGGAACGCCTAAAAATTGTAGTCGAACCTACTGGGGCTTTGGCCGCAGCGGCCTTGCTAGAAGGTATTATCACCATGCCTGAGGCTCGAATTGGCGTAATTATCAGCGGTGGCAATATAGACCTCAAACGATTGAGAAAATATGAGCAGTTGCTCACAAAAGAAGCATGAATTTCTTTATCTGTGCCGTTGATTAACCCTGCCTCCCCTGCTCCTGCTCTTAATTGAAACTCTGGCAGCAGTTCCCACCCAAGGGCAGAGTAGGGTGACGATGCTATCATCTCCCCATCTCCCCCTCTCCCACTCTCCCACTCTCCCACTCTCCCACTCTCCCTCTCCCCGATTAGATATTTTTGATTTGAAAGTTCCTAAGTCCCTTATTGAGGTGCCACTTGCGGTAACCCCATGCTGTAGTTAAGAACACGACTCTCAATGTTGTAGCTAATTTCGCCTTTTTGCAGTAATGATCGCATAAAGTGTTCAAGGTCGGAACCAATGCGGCGCAGATTGTATTCGGTTAAATCTGACCCACTGTAAGATTCCACTAGTTCGTCAAACTTACGATATACCTTTTGCAAGGCATCTTCATTCCAATTTAATTCATTGTCTGGATCGACATCGAGGGTTAAAACCTTGTCACTCTCGACTAATTCATTGTTTTGAACCTCAGCCGTATAGATGCGAATATGACGGGTTGTGGACTTCAGAAACATAGTAACCTCCTAGTTGCTCTAAAATATTTCTCAGCTCATTGTGACATCTCCCTCTAGCACTTATGTTGTCAAGCATTACATTGAAAGTCAAAGCTCTAAGAGGTCTAATTGAAAACACCCCTCAGTTGAAAGATATGAGGTTCTCAGGCTACTGATGGTAGGGTAAAGTCTAATCTTGGGGAAAGAGGAAGAAAATGTTAGCAAATGTTAGCGTTTTTGGAAGTCCCTTAGCACGGGCGATGCTGGGCAAGCACTGCTTGGATGTGGACCCGAATCAATTCTTCGAGATACTAGAGCAATGCTGCTTAAAACGTGGTGTATTCTTCTGAATCCATGGCTCAAAGAAAAATGCATGACCCAATGGATGATGTCGCCAAGCAAGCTCATCAGGGTAGTGTGGCGGCGATTATTCAAACCCTCAATCAACGGTTATCAGATACTGGAATCAGAATCAGAGCTGTTTTTACTAATGGTGTCCTGCAGCTGTTATGTGAAGCAGCACTGCCAGAGCAACTTGAACAGTCTTTAGTGGTGGCGCAAATCAAGCAGACTCTTGAGGGCATTGCACCTCGTAACATTAGTCGCGTTAATATCAACAGCAGGATTGTGCAAGAGCAACAATTACTTTGGTGGGAAGAAATTAGCCGAGATCCTGAAAATCACTTGCTATGGTCACAAGAAATTATTCTTGCTAAGCCAAATCTCTTCAGGCAATTGGTAAAAAGGATCAGAAATCGCCAAAAAGCACCAAGCAAGCAGTCAACTTTATCTACACTTTCGATCCTTAAACGTCGCCGCAATAATCAATTCTGGGGCGGTATTTTTAGCGGTGTGAGCTTAAGTTTACTCTTGATGCTAATTGGCTGGTCACTATATGATCGGCTAGGCTTGAATTTGAACTGGCGAGCGAAAACTCCAGCGACCCATTCTAAAGCTTCATCCTCACCTATGTCAGTTAACTCTCCACAGTTGGCACCCTCTTCCCTCAATGATCCCTTTACAGAGGCAGTGAAACTAGCTCAACAAACTGTTGCTGCTGGTAAAACTGCTAAAACTGCTGCTGAATGGTTGAATTTAGCTGCTAAGTGGGAACATGCTTCCGATTTAATGAGCAGGGTAAAACCGGATGATCAACGTTATCAGATTGCTCAAGATAGAGTCCAAGTGTACCATAACAATAGCCAGGCTGCTCAGAAGCAAGCTAGCCGGAGGCGTTTAAAATAAATTAATAAATCAACGCCTCTCCTGTTACAAAGTCCAGAAAACTGGGAACAATAACTTTGGTAAGTTTATTTTGTTCAATGGCATGTTTAACCAAAGTTTTGGCATGAAGAATAATTGATAAAAAAGATCTGGTAAGGACTGTTTACTGATAAGTTCAGCTTAACCTTGGCTTTTTTGCCAGATTACCACGCTGATTAGAAACCAAAACGCTAGTGTTTAGATATGGATTTAATCCATAACTTAAGTTCTTAGCTAGTTTTTTTTCTTACTAATAGGCATTTAAGGAGCTTAAGCTAACATAAGTTGGGCACTCAGTATCATATAGCGCTGCGCGCTGGGAACTCTTAACAGGGAACTCTTAACAGGGAATGGAAAAACTTATCAAACAAAGGTTTTAGCAATTGTTCTTTACCTGAATTTGTAAACATACCAGCGCGCACTGCTATAGTTGCTGAAAACTCGATAACCTCTTGCCAACTTCTGGAGCTTATATAGCAATCGCCAAGGCGGTTAAGACATTAAAAAAGTCCCAAACTCAGATAGAACTTGGCTTGTCCTCCTGCCTCCTGCTATACAATCCCGATGCCTTGTTTTAGAGTCCCCTATCTCTACGGCCAATTCGATCATCTACAACTGTACTTGTGCAAATGCAAATACCAGCAAAACTCCAATTACAGATATTGTGACCTCATATCTTTCCTGCACCCCCAAACCCCTTAAACGAGTTTTAACCCGTACTCCTGAGAGTTCAATCATGGACTACCCGGCAGGATCGGCTCAGATCACTCAGCAAATTAACAAGATTATCCTCGTTAGCCCAGATTCGCAAACCTTGCTCTCAAGATTGGCTCAGGCTATAGGAGAATTTTTTCGGATTGATACTTGCTTAGTGGTGGCGCTCCCTAAAAAAGCTGCGATTACTAAGATCGGCTTATGGCATGCTGATGATTATTTAAACCCAGAGTGTAACCGTCAAGCACAATTGCTGGTGGACTCAATTCTTAAAGATGACTGGGTAGATGCCAAACCTTTAGTGATTAGGAATCTTAAGACATCCACCTCCGATAAAGTTCTTGGTTATTTTCAGAATGTACTCTCAGCTAGGGCACTTATAAAAACTTACAGTCGATTTCAGTCTGCGGTTAATGGGATGATTATCTTGGGGCGAAAGCAACCCTACAAGTGGACTAGACCTGAAAAGGAACTCTTAGCTACTGTCTCAGAATCAGTAGCTATCGCCATTTCTCAGATTCAACTCAATCAACAGGTGTTTGCTGCCGAACGCTATCAGAACCTATTCAAACATTTAAGTATGGAGATAGGTAGCAATCGACCTCTCCCTGAAATTCTACATCAAACCATCAAAGCTACAGCTAGAGCACTTCAGGCAGATCGAGGTTTGCTCTTACTTTTGAAAAACACTACAACCCAACCTCGGATTATACCTTCCCAAAAGCTTCTGGAAAAAGAGGTAAGAGTGATTTGTGATTGGTGGGAGGAATCCGATTGCGATTGTGTACAGCTAAATAGTAGCTTCAGCAAGCCCATCAACCAATCCTTCTGTCTTTCAGATTGTTCCCTATCCCAACAAGCTTTCAGGGATGCTCCTGAGCCGATAATCATTGCTATTGAGCAAGATGCATCTGATCTCAACCTTGCCAGCCAAAGTTCCCCTATCTTTGCTTGGGAAATGATGCCAACTGGAGTTATCTTTCCCCTTGTCGAGTCGCACCAGCACGGGCAACAAGAGTTCAATGTCCTGGGATTTTTAGTCTTTCAGCATTGCCAGCATCACTCCTGGCACGCTGATGAATTCGATTGCCTGAAATGGACCAGTACCCAATTAAGCGGCATTATTACTCACCATCAAAATCTACAGCAAGTGCAATTGCTGGTCGAAGAGCGCACTGCTCAATTGCAGCAGAGCTTAGAATTTCAAGAACACTTATATGAAAAAACCTGCCAGCAAATTGACCAGCTTAAGGAATTAAATCAGCTCAAAGAAGACTTCATGAGCAGCATGAGTCATGAACTGCGGACTCCTCTAACCACTATGAGTCTAGCAATTAGAATGCTGCGCCAAGCCCAACTCAATCCAGAAAGACGTCAGCAGTACCTGGAAATACTGGAACAACAGTGCAATCGAGAAATCGACCTGATCAACGATCTTTTGAGTTTACAGCACTTAGAAGCCGATGCTTCCCAAATCCAATTGCAAACAATTGACTTGATGCTACTGATTGAGAGGTTGGCAAAATCTTTCCAGCAACAGTGGGCAGCTAAGGGGTTAATCTTGAGCGTGGAAAGTCCGACTTCATCCTTGATGCTTGAGACAAATCACGATAGCCTCAGTCGCATTCTCCTGGAACTATTGACTAATGCTGGTAAGTATTGTCATCGAGATACGACTGTTAAGCTGGAGGTGAATTGTCAACTCCAGAAGTCGGTCAATCAAGTTATTGTTACCTTGACTAATCTCGGTTCAGGCATCTCACCAGCAGATTTGCCCTATATTTTTGATAAATTCCGTCGCGGTGAAGGTGCTACCCAAGGGGCTGTTCAAGGTACTGGTCTTGGTCTAACTTTGGTAAAGTGTCTGGTAAAGCAGCTTAATGGCACAATTGCTACCTCTGAGAGCCCCACCCAAGACCCAGAGATTTTTTATACATCTTTTACCCTCACTCTGCCACAATTCCAAGATTAGACATATCCGATAATTAACCTGAAACCCTTGTACTACAGTTGTTAAATCTTAATTTAGGGAGATGTCTATTAATTATCTAGGGGTGAAACAGACCAACAGGTTTTGACGCCAAGTTTCGCTTAAATTTTATCAAAATGTCAGGGAAAGGGGGTTAATCAACAGTGAACAGTTTGCTAACAAATACTCACATTGACTAACAAATGTTGCTAGGATTCAAAACTCAGTTAAAAATCAGATCTCCAAACCAAAAAATAGCTTTAGCTAAACACGCGGGT
>JAAHGS010000300.1 GCA_010692645.1 Symploca sp. SIO2E9 | reverse complement strand
TCCCTCTCCCCCTCTCCCCCTCTCCCCCTCTCCCCACGACGCCTATCTAGCCACTGTTGCAAAATAATAGCAGCTGCTTTGCGATCAATGATGCCTTTATTGCTTGAGTGCGATCGCTTCTGAGCTTTAACTAGCTCTTGTGCTTCTAAGGAGGTCAAACGTTCATCCTCATACTCTACAGGTAATTGTAGTGCTGCTGACAACCTCAGAGCCAACTTCTGTACTTTTTTTGCCTGGGGACCAAAGGTTCCATCTAGCGAATAGGGCAAGCCCACCACTAATATCTGCACTTGCCGTTGTTGAACTAACTCCCGCAATTGTGCAACATCTCGGGCAAAGGAAGTGCGCTTGATAGTAGTTAAACCAGTAGCAATTAAACCAGTACCATCACATCCAGCTACACCAATGCGCTTGCTTCCTAAATCTAACCCTAGTGCTGATATTTTTTTCTGCATTTGGGAATTTCGGGAGACTCAGCTGGTAGCTTAGTATCGGTTGACAAGGAATTTGGTTTCTGGGAGAGTTTCTTCAAGCTAGAGGTTGATGTAGTTGATCTATCTGCCGGAGCATTATGAGACTTCATTGATGTCAATGGTGAGGGTGACAACACAATACGGCTAGGGATAGGAGTGCGCACTGGTTGTAGTCCCTTAAGTACTTCCGACAACTCAAAAGAAACTGGCTTAGATTCTCGCACTTTGTGCCACACAGAACGATACATCAGCAGATTATGCTCAAGGCGTTGAGCTCCTAGTTGTTCAAGATAATCTTCTCCCTCTGATTGGTAATCTGCCGAAGCCAGTTGCAAAGGTCGCTCTGGAAACTCTTGGGCAACCCTTGCCATTTGAGAAATTAACTCCGGATATAAGCAAGTATAAGCTGGATGAACAGTCATCTGGGCTTGGTGAGCTTGAGTACCTTCGCGGTGCAACTGCAACTTAAAATAGCCAATTGCAGCTTTACGCTGTGGCTCAAAGACATAGCCACTTACTACTTCAGTCTTGTTCAACCACTGCTGCACCTGTTCAAGTAATCCACTGAATAAACCAGTTTTAAAGTCCTGGATTTGGCGAGCAAAAACTTGGAATACTGGAGGAGGCATTGAATCCTTATCGAGTTGATAAAGTAGCTGGGCATCAGCATTGCTCACCGGCAGCAAGTTAGGCAAGTTCGGTTGCCGGGAGGCAAGTTTTTGAATAGTTGATGGTTCAAGCTCCCAGTAAGTCATTTGGGCAAGCCGACAAAATCCGTTTTGCCGATAGAGTGCCATCCTGGTTTGATCATGGATATTGACTTCCAGCACCCAAGTTCGAGCTTCCCAAATCGTCTCGAAGCAATGGCGCAACAGCCGAGAGCCAATTTCAGTTTTGGTCAAGGGTTTTTCATGATCACAGGTATCTGCATCAACTATCACTTGCTCCACCTGCCAAGTGCTGCGAGTGTTATTGAAGGGCGAAACTTTGATCAGCCCTTGAATTTGCTGTAGTTGTTGTGCTACATAAACACCAAAAGCGTATTGCCAAGGGTTGGGGAACCAACTCAAAAACTTCAGCAATCCATACCAGTGCCGAACCTGGCGCAACTGGTTCTTAAAGTTAATCGCGCAACTGTTGCCATTAGCAGCAGTCGCACTGTTTACCAGCTGTTGGATTGCCTCTAAATCTCTGTATTGGAAGGGGCGGATCACATTCTTTGAGTTTTCCGGGAGAGGTGAAGTCATTTTAGATTAAAGATGCGATGAAGCTGATAGCAGTTAGCAGAGGCCACAGACTTTTGTCAAACTGATTTTGCTGCCAATATCTTAGCGATTTTCCACCATCCCACTCTCTTGATGGCTCAATTGAGACTTGTGAACTACCTACATCTCAAGGTGTGACCCTCCTGTAGGTTTTCAGCAGGAGGAAAGCGTACCCCTACAGATTATGACGGGAGACTTCTTGCCGGAACAAGTTAAAACTCTAGATTTATGGGGATGCTTAAACTAGTTTTGCCCCCTTGGGATAACCTGATTTAGGCTTGATCTTATGCTCACAAAGCATTCTGACTTTTGATTGAGTGCCTCGATGTCTTAATTAAATTAGTAATATTCCTCTTTGATCTTAACACTATATACTTTGCTTATTGCGGTTGTTGGGTACCTTGACCAAAGAAAGGCAGAAGGCAGAGGGCAGGAGGCAGGAGGGAGTTATCCCGACGCCGAAGGAACGAGCCTTCTGGCGACCAAAGGGAGCTCTTAGCAGGGAGTAGGGATTAGGGATTAGGGAAAAGCCGATAGTTCTAAGCCTGATTATCCATGATTAGCTCCGAGATTTTCCTATTAAGTGCAAAGATTTTTAGCCATTGGATGCTATAACCAAGCACTTGTAAGGGTCAAAAAAGGCTCAAAATCATTGTCTGGTATACCTTGATGTTGTAAATTATAATTGTTTATAAAGTTTTGTAAACAAACTACTCAGGATATTCCTGGTACAAAGGATTGTCTGCCGCCCTTCAAGGTAAGCAGCTGATTACAGGGAAAGTATTGCCCAGTTTTTACAGTGTTAGGAGTATCTAAATTGAATCAACTCGTCAAACTTGAACGCTTTTTGATTATTGGTCATATCTTGGCAATGAGCTTTGGGTTAGCAGGGCTGCTAATAGTTTTACCCCACCCAGAACTCATTGCCAGCTTGTCAACTTCTGGGCAGACACTGTTTCGATGGTCTATGGCTGGCGGTGGAGTTGTATATATAATTTTGGGTGCGGCAGCAGTAGCTATTTATGCCTACCGTACTCTTGGACTATGGCAATGTTTAACCTTTATGGTGCCTGCCGTTGTGATCTCTTTGAGCAGTGAGTTGCTGGGAACTAGTACGGGTTTTCCCTTTGGAGAATATGCTTACCTAAGTGGCTTGGGCTATAAGATTGCTGGTTTAGTTCCGTTCACAATTCCCCTATCTTGGTTTTATATGGGTTTTGTTTGCTATCTCATTGCTCGTGCTGCCATCGATACTGGTTTAGCAGTTAGTAAAAGAGTAAGCCGAGTAGATAGCATGGGAACAATCTTTCTAGGAGCCATGCTTCTTACTGCCTGGGACTTTGCTCTTGATCCAGCTATGAGCTCAACAGCTTTTCCCTTTTGGCACTACGGACAACAGGGAGCTTTTTTTGGTACCCCTTACCAAAACTTTGCCGGTTGGCTGATCACAGCGATTGTGTTTATGACGGTAGCAAGCTGGTTCTGGCAGAAAACCTCCCTCGCTTTATCGCGAAAACAGTTGTTATTGCCTGTAGTGATTTATGTAAGTAACGTCATCTTTGGCGCAGTCATAGCTGTTGTTGCTGCTGGGCTGTGGATACCTGTGGAATTAAGCATTGTCTTGGGCATCATGCCTGTGTTGTCTCTGTGGGGACAAGCTGCTTCTCAATCAACGCCAAAGTTACTAGAGCAATTTGAAGATGCTCCAACAGCTACCAAGACAATTGCGGAAGTTCCATTAGAATCGGCGGGAGTAATGCCCAAGTGAGTTGGATGGTAACCTTACTTAGCCAGAGTGGAGCAATACCTTCAGTTGTAACTATTAGTTTCCTGGCATTTGCACTCTTACTAATCCAGATCCCAGCAATTTTCCTTTTGCTCTCGCGCCTACTCAAGGGACTAAGGCGCATTCCTCCCATTACTGCTGGCAGTGCTACACCCGAACAAATGGGTGCTGTCAGTATAGTGGTTCCTACTCTCAACGAGCGAGAGCGCCTTAGTCCCTGTTTGCATGGTCTAAGCAAGCAGAGCTATGAAGTTAGAGAAATTATCGTTGTAGACTCTAACTCTAGTGATGGGACAACGGATCTAGTAAAGAAGACCCAAGCAAAAGACCCTAGATTTCGCTTGATTAGTGATGATCCCTTACCTGTTGATTGGGTAGGACGTCCCTGGGCATTACACAATGGCTATTTGCACAGCTCTCCCCAGAGCGAGTGGGTTTTGGGAATAGATGCCGATACCCAACCTGATCCTGGACTAGTTGTCGGTCTACTGAGGGAGGCGGTTGCCCAGAATTTCGATCTAGTTTCCCTATCACCCCAATTTATCCTTAAATATCCAGGAGAATGGTGGCTACAACCGGCGCTATTAATGACTCTGGTTTATCGATTTGGACCTACTGGTACTAACAGCCAGACTCAATTGGGAGTAATGGCAAATGGGCAGTGTTTTCTCTGCCGCCGTGATGTCTTAAGCAAACTAGAAGGCTATACAAGTGCCAAGGGTTCTTTTTGCGATGATGTCACCCTTGCTCGCTATGCTGCCGCTCAAGGCTTTAAAGTAGGATTTCTGGATGGCTCTAAGGTCTTGAAGGTAAGGATGTACGAGGGAGCATTAGAAACTTGGAAGGGGTGGGGACGTTCACTTGATCTCAAAGATGCTTCTAGTGTTAGTCAACTTTGGAATGATTTGTGGTTTTTGTTGTGCGTACAGGGCATTCCTGTGCCTGCCAGCCTAGTTTTTTTGGGTTGCCTAGGTATGGAAAGTTCCTCGCTCTCAATAACCCTGGCAGTGTGGTTGAACCTAGGGTTGGTTTTGATTCGCACTGCCATGTTGTGGGCGATCGCTCCGGCTTATGATCGAACTCAGGTATCACCTCTAGTGTGGAGTCTGTTCTGGCTTTCTCCTCTGGCAGACCCTCTAGCAGTCGTTAGAATTTTCTTGTCGGCGTTGACAAGACCTACTCAGTGGCGAGGTCGGAGTTACAGAGACTTTAAGATTAAAATGGGCGGATTTTAGCAATTGGGGTATGGGGTAGTAAGGAGATTAGTCATTGACATCCTCCCAGCGCGTGTTTCGCGGGATTCCTAAACCTCGCAATGCGAGGTTTCTGCTTCTTCCACATCTGCGTACACTACCAACTCGCGTTAGTTATGTCCCCGTCTTACGTTATGTCCACAGACTTTCGACCCATTGCAGAGTCCCGATTCCGCAAGCCCTGCGGTACGGAGTCTTACAAGACTTGGTACTTGTTGCTTAGAGTTTTTACCCAGCCAAGCTTTCCTGGTTGGAACCCCCT
>JAAHGS010000030.1 GCA_010692645.1 Symploca sp. SIO2E9 | reverse complement strand
TGTAGAACGTGACGGGACAAGGTTGTGCAATCACGATCAAGGGAATGTTCTTGAGCTAAAGGTTGATCTACATCTGCCATAACTTTTTTCCTCCCTGATGGGTTACTCACCTAGTTGAGAAAGGGGGTTGCTTAGGCATTGCTGCCTCAACTTCTCTGATGCCCAACCATCTTTACCTTCTATCTTAGGTAACCATTTTCAATAGCGCTTATAACTTTAGGAGAAATATAGAATAACTTTAGGAGAAATACAGGAGCCAGATTTTAGCCAGAATTTCAATACAACTTCTCCCTGAGCTCGAAGTGACTTGACACTGTATTAGACGATAAGTACCTGCGATATTGATAAAGGTTACTGGTTGAGGCAGGGTGTGGGGTGTAGGGTGTAGGGTGTAGGGTGTAGGGTTTAGGGTGTAAGGGAACTCCGGGGGATTTCATAATTGTTTACGGGTGAACTAAATTTTGCGTGGGATTTGAATTCTCCGCGTCTCCGCGTCTCCACGTCTCCGCCTCTCCGCGTCGACGATAGCTGCTCAAACCTGAGACTGGGGTCGAATTAGCCAATTATTGAGAAAAGTTTTTAAGAAATTCTGTTGTACTAAGTTAAGTAGATTAAGCTTGACACAACCTGATACAGCCTGATATTTCAATCTCTCCCTGAGGCATCAGCCGATCATAGACATTGTATAATCACGATTTGAATCGGTCAACAGCACTGGAAAAAATTAATCAAGTAAACCATAGACTTATCAAAAATTATTTGCAATAATGATTTCGTTTAACATCGCCACGCTTAGGAGGCATTGACATGAGTATTTATGCTCAGCAATTGAGAGCTACTGGCCAGGCAATGGTGGCTCTTAGCAAAGGCATTCTGGCAATGGATGAAAACAATCGATTTTAATCAACTATTCCCTGAGGATAGAAGCGCAAGCAGCACATAATTTGCAATTAAACAACTTGAGAAGGAGTAAAAATGTCGAAAATTGGCTTGTTTTGGGGTACACAAACAGGTAACACTGAGACCATTGCAGAAACTATCCAGAAAGAGTTTGGTGGTGAGAGTGTGATAACACTCCATGATGTTGCCGATGCTGAGATTGGTGATTTTGATGGCTATGAGTACATCATTATCGGTTGCCCAACCTGGAATATCGGTGAGCTACAAGCTGATTGGGAAGGGTTATACGACGAATTAGACAATGTTGACTTTAGTGGCAAGAAGATTGCTTATTTTGGTCCTGGTGACCAGGTTGGCTATGCAGACAATTTTCAGGATGCAATGGGTATTTTGGAAGAAAAAATATCAGAGCAAGGTGGTACAACTGTTGGGCATTGGTCTACCAATGGTTATGAATTTAACGAGTCTAAAGCTGTCAAAAATGGCAAATTTGTGGGTTTGGCATTGGATGAAGATAACCAGTCTGATTTGACGGAGCAACGGATTAAGACTTGGGTAAGTCAGTTGAAATCAGAGTTTGGCTTGTAGAGTTCCTCCCACGTAAAAGCTAAGAAGGAGTTGTGAGCAATACACTCCCTAATTGAGCTATTCTCCAACTCCTTTTTCCTATTTATAGGACTTAGGCAAAGCCTCTAGCTTTAGTGTGTGTTAGCGGAGCGTAACACACTGTTAAAACTATCTGACAATAAGGGAGTAACTGATGATGGAAGCAGTTCTGACCGATGCATTTTTAATAGTAAGAGCAATGCTCTGTCCGCTATCTTTGTTGGCGTTGCTGGTTGGTTTTTTGTATGCAGTTATTGTTGCCTGGCAAGAAAGTGTAGTGCGTCTGAAACGGCTGCATTCAATCCCATGCAATCGCTGTGTTTATTTCACTGGTTGCCACTATCTGAAATGCACAGTTAATCCTTATAAAGCACTCACTGAAGATGCTGTTGACTGTCTTGATTTTGAACCAACTCTGCATAGTAAAACTTGTTGTTCAAATCACTGCAAGCTCTAATCGAAAAGTATTAACAGGTCACTTCCTTCCCTCTCAATTCAAGCAAATTTATCAAAATTTGGGGGGCTGGGGAAGCTATAATAGCCCCACCCGAAGCGGTAGGCGAAGCTATGTCCCTACAGCCCTCCGGGGATCCTTTGGCGGGGCTATAGCCATGTCCAATAGCGAAGCGTGCGTGCCTAGTGTCATAGGGCTATTAATCTTCGATTTGGAGTGGAAAGATGTCACCCTAAGATGGCATTGTAATTTGCACCTAGTCAATCTTAATCGATTGAGGAGATTGATTTTTGCCATTTTCACTGCCGTTAGTAGCAGAGGTATATGTGTTAGCACCAATTTGCTGATCCAACCAACTCTTAACTGGATCATCTGAGAGGTTGAGTCTAAACACTCCAGAAAATAATCCTCCTAGGAAGGCAATAGGCTGTTGGTTAACTTCTTTGAAAATTGGTGCCAGTTCATCAAGAAACATGTTGATATATCCTTATGCTGCTAGTAGTTAGAATCAGTCACTCTGTGTGTCTATTATAATTATGTCTCTTGCTCCCTGGCGTTCACCCCTAGCTCGTGCCCTTCACAATAACCGCACTCTGCCCTATGCCCGTTACTTCCAACTAGCAACAGTAGATGCAGATGGATATCCTGCCAATCGCACCGTTGTCTTTCGCGGTTTTTTGGACAAAACTAACCAGCTGAAGATTGCTACTGATTCCCGTAGCCAGAAAACCAACCAGATGAAACACCAGCATTGGGGAGAAATTTGCTGGTACTTCCCTAAGACTCGTGAGCAATTTCGCTTAGGTGGTCATCTTAACTTAGTCACTGCCAGTAATGAGAGTCAAGCACTAAGGGAAGCTCGCCAGATTACTTGGCAAGAGCTTTCAGACTCCGCTCGTTTACAATTTGCTTGGCCTGAACCTGGGGTTGCCAGAGTAGAGGATGAAGCGGCATTTTCACCATTACCGCCAGACAGAGAGCAGCCACTACCAAATTTCTGTTTATTATTGCTAGAACCCATACAGGTAGATCATCTAGAGTTGCAAGGAAATCCGCAAAATCGATGGCTTTACCGGCAACAGAGTTCTCATCAATGGCTCAGGCAAGCTGTTAATCCTTAGAGGAAAAGGGTGTGCTGATTGCTCTCCAAACCCTTTCCTGTCGATACTTCTCCATTTCCTATCAAATGCCGGCACCATCCAAAAACTCTTTAATTACTTGGTCTCGGAGGTGGCAATTCTGACTTACACTGACAATTTTTGCGTTTAAATCAACTTCTGAAGGTGATTTATTGTCCAGGGATGCTTTTAATGCCATTAAAGACTGCTTGTCCGTTAGCTCTTGCAGCTGTTGTTCGAGTGACTCAATACGGTCTACTAAAGTGCGAATTACTGCGGCTTCTGAGTCAGGCAAGCTACCATGTTCAAGTGGGTTGACACGCACACCGGAGCGATGAACAATTCTACCAGGGACGCCCACTACTGTGCAATCAGAGGGAACACCTCGCAATACCACTGAACCAGCTCCAATGCGAACATTATTGCCGATTTGGATATTTCCCAAAACCTTAGCGCCGGAACCAACTACAACATTTTCTCCAAGAGTAGGATGTCTTTTGCCGCTTTCTTTACCAGTACCACCAAGAGTGACTCCTTGGTAAATGAGGGCATAGTCTCCGACAATGGCAGTTTCTCCAATAACTACACCCATGCCGTGATCTATAAAGATGCCCTTACCAATTTTGGCTCCAGGATGAATTTCAATGCCTGTTAAAAACCGGGAAAACTGTGATATCAATCTCGGAATAAAAGGTATGCCGATCAAGTATAACCAGTGACAAAGGCGATGGAATAGCAATGCCTGTAGACCTGGGTAACAAAATAGAACTTCCAGGACGTTACGAGCTGCTGGATCGCGCTCAAAGATGATGCTAAAGTCAGCAAGAAGCGTTGATAGCACAGGTAAATTACCAAAGTTAGGATCAGCCAATCACAAATTATTTTACCCTTATTAGCTATTCTCGAACAGTCAGGGTGTAATCCCAGTTGTGACCGGCTTCAAAGGAACCTACCCATATTTTGTAGGTGCCAGCTTTCCAATTGGAGTCTTCTACACTGGCATCTTTGTTTGAACCTGTATCATCGCCGCAGCGGAAACCTTCTTGATTGGAGTTGCCAGGAGGTCCTTGAATCACTAAGGTTGTGTCTTTTCCTCCAGTGTTAACTAGTATACTTAGATTAGCAAAGTCCTGCTCCAAAACCATAATGTGGTCTGGGGTTTCATCTCCAAAACCGATGCAGGCTTTACCCTTGTCGTCTTTATTGGTGATTGATGACAAAGAGTAAGAGCCACCTGTATAGCCAGCAACTAAACCGGAATTTTGGGGAAAACCAAGAGATAATGTTAACTTCTCAAAGTTTGCCCCCTGGGATAAAACAGGTGTAGCACTTAGGGTTGCCAGTAAGAAGATGGCAGCTTTACCATATAAGTTGCGCATTAGCAATACTCTCTCTAGGAACTAGGAGTTTTTCTGCTCACTAGTTGGCTGATTTTGGGCAGTGTTAATCAGCTTCTTTTATTATACTTAGTGCTACATCATTTCGACAATTCCTTTTGGAGGTATTGTGTCTCTCCTGGTCTTGATTGCGCTTTTGCTAATCAACAATTGGCTGTTTTCAGAAGTTCTCGTCTTGCTTCCCATCGACATTTTGGGTTTATGGAGAGCTTTTACTGGGTTGGCTGTGTTCTTAGTTCTGCTCCTATTTTTTTGGTGTTTTGGGGAATGACAATTAACCTGTGACCAAAGATTCTCGGAGTCGATAGCCCATGCCTCTAACTGTTTCAATTAAGTTATTGTCTAATTTTTTGCGAAGATACCCTACGTATACGTCAACAATATTAGAGCCTGGATCGTAATCGTAACCCCAAACCCGGTCTAATAACTGTTCTCGACTCATGACTTGCCCTTGATGGCGCATCAAGGTTTCTAGAAGAGTAAACTCCCGTGCCGAGAGTTCAACCTCTTTGTCTTTTACCAAAACTCGACGGGTGCGCAAATTGAGAATAATTTCGTTAACTCGCAGTTCCATTTCTTCTCGGTGCGACTCTCTTTGCCGATTTCGCAGGCGCAAGCGTATCCTTGCCAGTAGTTCTTCAAAGCGAAATGGCTTGGTTACATAGTCATCAGCCCCGCCTTCGAGTCCCGCTACTTTATCATTAATGTCATCGCGAGCGGTAAGAATAATAATCGGCAAAATTGCCCCCTGTCCGCGTAACTCCTCCAATACAGCCCAACCATCTTTACCGGGAAGTCCTAAGTCTAGCAATAGCAGATCTACATTCTCACCTAATGCCATGATAATAACTTGATCAGCATCAGTAGCAACTGAGGTAGTAAATCCATTGGCACGCAATCCTTTCTCTAAAAAAGAGGCGATGCGAGGTTCGTCTTCTGCGATCAGAATTCTATTCATCTGTCTTCGCGGCACTCGCCGAATGCCGCGCCTCCAATTAAGTTTGTGGTAAGATAGTTTTGGTCGTTGACCCACGATGTCAATGACTGATTAACTTTTCTTGGGAAGGGTCTAAAGGCAAAACAAGGGTAAAGGTTGAGCCAACACCTAGAGTACTGATAAACTCTACCCAACCGCCATGAGCTTGGGCAATTGCTCGCACGATCGATAACCCTAAGCCAGAACCTTCTGAACGCCGTCGGCTGTTACTAGCACGGGCAAAACGCTCAAAAATCTTCTGTCGATCTATTTCGGCAATTCCTATGCCAGTGTCCCTTACCCACAAACGAACCCAGGAGCGATCGATTGCACTGCCAATGGCAATGGTGTCGGTTTCAGTCGTATATTGGGTAGCATTCTCACTCAAGTTCATGACCGCTTGGGTTAGACGCTGACGATCGCCAACCATGACTCCTATAGTATTAGCATCTAGTTTCCAGTTACGATCAGCTAATCCAGTAGCTTTGTTATAGAGTTCCTGGGTAAGGCAATCAAGATCTATGGTCTCTAATTGAAGAAAATCGGGTCGCTCTGATTTAGCTAGTAAAATCAAATCATCTACTATGCGACTCATGCGGTCTAATTCATCGATCGCCAATTCCACTGTTTCTCGTTGTTCTTGGGGGTCGTCTCCCATCAATTCTAGATGACCTCGAATAATGGCGATGGGGGTTCGCAGTTCGTGTCCAGCATCGTTAATAAATGCTTTCTGGGTACCAAAAGACTCTTGAAGGCGGTCAAGCATTCGATTGAAAGTCGTTGCTAACTCTCCCATTTCTCCCTTTCCCTGTACGGGAATTCTGTAGTTGAGATTCAACTCGCTGATCGAACGGGCTGTAGCATTGAGCGATCGCAACCGTGCTAGCACTTTTCCCGATGCTACCCATGCCAGTATTAAAGCCAAAACTAGTCCAATGAGCAAGACCTTAGCAACGATAAAGATGACCTGTTGGGCTTCTCGGATTTCTCCAGCGGTTGTATGGGCGATGGCAAAGGTACCTTGCACTTCCCCGTCAATCATGATTGGGATAACTAGATAGAGAATATTACCAAGGTTAGGATCGTCAGTTTTCTGCTCTCCTTTTTGTTTGTGAGTTATTTTTCCCCATTGTTTCATCAAAACTGAATTTTTCTGCAATAGTTTTGGTCTGGCTCTGGGACTGGAGCGGTAAAATTCACCATCAAGGAAAGTAATAATAAAGATATCGTCTTCGGGAATTTGAAGGTAGAGAAATCTTCGGAAAATGTTTTTGAGTTCCTGGCGGGTAAATGGCTTGGAGCTTGAGGACTGTTCTTCTACAAATTTCTCAAATGCTTCTAGTTCCTCAACTAACTCCTCTCGAACTCGTCTATCGACTTGGTACAAGACTATCTCGGAGAAGATGGGGACACACAGTCCAATAAAACTTGTCATCAGGACTCCATACCAAAGTAAAATTCGGGTTCGTGCCTCCCAGAAAAATCCCCGCTCTTTGGTCTTGTTAGTGGATAAATTCTGCTTGTTAAGAGATGATTTTGACCCTAGCTTCATAGATTTTACCGTTTTCTGAGGCTGTTAGGGGTTTGTATATATAGTAAAGCCTTAGATTGGCAATTGTTAAAATCTCAACTAGGAAAATCTAGTGTTATTATTTCCTTACTTGTTTTTGAAGAGGCTGAAAGTGTTTGCGAGCATAGCGCTTAGTCAGATAGTAGTTGAGCCTTCGTTCAAACTTACTAAGAATTTTTTTTAATGGTTTATTCTTGTTGCCAAAGCTCAATTTTCTGGTCAAAGGAATGACAATGGTTGATTTTCGACGCCATCCTAGCTTTTGAAATTTGGTTTTAAAGTAGCCATCCTCCGACAAGTTCCACTTCTGTCGTAAGTGGTTTAAACTGCTTAAAGTCCAAGCATCACTCCAACGCAACATGAAGAAATGGATGTCTGTCCAGTCTAGGGGAGGACCTGGTACATAGGTAGCGAGACTAGTTGGCTCAAAGTAAATCGTACCGCCTGTTTGAGCAACTGCCAGACAGAAATCTAGATGTTCTTTAGTATTGAGCATGGCTTCATCTAATTTGCCAACGCGAGCAAAGATTTCTCTGCGGACTAGCATCAGGTGAAACTCGGTAAGTTCAGTTGACATCCTTTGCAGGTAAGGCAAAACCTTGGTAACTTGCTGTCCTTGTCTATACATTTTCTCTCGCAAATGCTTTTTGCCCTTAATGTCAGTGACGATGTGGCATTCCCCGCCAGCAAAGTGAATGCGTTGATGTAAAGGTTGCTTTTCGCACATCAAGGGACCGACAACTGTTGCATTTGTCTCTTCTGCACAAGTGACCAAGGCTTCTAACCATCCTGGGGTAACAACTACATCATTATCAAAAAAGACGACATACTCGGTATCTACATAATCCAAGCCTATATTCCGCGCCTGGTTGGGATAAAGATAGTAATCAGTTCTTACTAGTTGAAAGTTTTTTTCTTGTGCTTGATTTTGTAGATCAAAGTGTACTTTTTTCGGTGAATTGCCA
Organism: Symploca sp. SIO2E9; assembly: GCA_010692645.1. GTDB lineage: Bacteria > Cyanobacteriota > Cyanobacteriia > Cyanobacteriales > Coleofasciculaceae > SIO3C6. The sequence goes on along the minus strand of JAAHGS010000030.1, from coordinate 46,721 downwards.
TCAACGTAAACTAACTTGAAGGGATATTGGGTATGTTTGTAGATGCTTTCTAGGGATTGTTGGGTACAGCTAAAACGTTCACGGGGAACAACGACGATTGTAACTTTTGGTTTTTGCATGATTAATATAGCACTTCTCAAATTGGTGAGATACAAATTTCTTGGTTTTAGGGACCAGGGAGTAGGGAGCAGGGAGTAGGGAACAGAACTAGGTGTATCTCAGTTATTGGAGAAACGCTATAGCTCTATTTTACTAGGTTTAATTAACTCTCTTTCATCACTCTCGGATAAATTGAGGATTTTTCGAGGATACAGCCTAGGAAGATTCAAGTTTTCACCCCAAAGTGACAGAACAGGGTTAAGTTGGTTTGCTGTTCTAAATACTCAGCCTACAGGGACAATTAGGGAAGTAATCGCACTAGAGTTGAAACCTTTGGTGCCTTGGGAAAGCAAAAGAGTTTGATAAATTTCTACGAGCTCATTGTTGAGAGTTTCCATGTCGTATTTTTGGACAACGCGGTTACGACCAGATGACCCCATTTGTTGCCAAATTTCAGGATTTTCGAGTAAATATTGCAATTTTTCAGCGATTGCCTCGGCATCTCTTTCGGGAACAAGGAACCCTGACACCCCATCTTCTACTAGTTCCGGAATACCGCCGTGCTCGGTACTGATGACGGGTAAACCCATCGCCATTGCTTCTTTTAAGGTATTGACAGGGGCATCCTGATTACCATCGGCAGCCGTGACACTGGGAGCGAGAAAGATATGATAATTATCGAGTATTTTTATTAGTTCTCGTTGATTTTTCCAACCGATCAATTTAACCAAATGACTGATATTGAGTGTTTTAATTTGTCTTTCAAATTCTGTCTTTAAGGGGCCATCACCGACAATCGTGAATTGGATGTTAGGATAAATTCGAGACAGTTTAGCAATCGCGATCAGACAATATTTGATTCCTTTCTTTTCTACCAAACGACCCGTAGTGAGAATACGAACTAAACCATCTGCTGGGAAATAACGGGGTTTGAAATTAAATTTACGGCAATCGATGCCCGAAGCATGAACAATAATTTGATTGGGATTACAGCCTAAATTAAGCGCTTTTTGGCGGAAGAATTGGCAATTGGCCAGAAAAAATTCACCTTCCCTAAAAAGCTGATTGTAAACACAATTGCCATGCTCTTGAACATAGCGACTGATATCAATACCGCGAAAGGTAGTAATTATTTGTCCTTTAAGAATCCCCGCCTGACGCAAGGATAGTCCCACCAATCCCAAGGTGCCAAACTGACAGTGAATGATATCGTAGGAGCCTCTGCCCAAAAAGGGGATAGCCCGATAGCATAACTTACCCGCATTGACTAATTGCAGACAGACTGAAGGATTTTTGTAAAAATTGGCTAAGAGTAACCCCATCGCTTTAAACCATCGCCATAGCTTGTTTTTAGGTCGTTTGGGGGCATAATAAATTCGATCAAGTAGGCGATATTGTTCTACTGCCGGATGTACCTTAGTCGTTTTGTCTGAAGCATCCTGATCAACAACACAGGGGTAGATATCTACTTGATGCCCACGATCAATTAAACCAGTAATTTGATTAAGAATAAATGGTTCGGAGATAACCGGAAAGCGCCAAACTAAAAAGGCAATTTTCATAATTTAAAATTCAGAATTGCTCAGGTTCATAGCTTGTAAAATGGGAGGATGATAGGCATTTTGAAGTTGGTAGAGTGAGGCATAATGCTTAGCTTTAACCATCAGTTGCTGGTGTGTTCCTCGTTCTATAATTTCTCCACCTTCTAGGTAGAGAATTAAATCGGCCTGTTCCACTGCTCTAAGATTGTGAGAGATAAGGAAGGTTGTCCGTTGTTGAGTCAGACGACTGAGTGCTTGATTGAGTGCTTGTTCGCTAGCATTATCTAAACCCGTCGTGGGTTCATCAAGGATGACAATTGGTGCTTGGCGGATAGCAGCGCGGGCAATTGCAATTCTTTGTCGTTGACCTCCTGAGAGGTTATCGAAATTAATTTGGGTTAAATACCCCACCGTCACTTGCGGTGCATAAAATTGGTTGGGGTCAAATCCCCATCCAATTTGTCCCCGCGTCCCCGTGTCACCGTGTCCCCGCGTCTTTAATGCCTCTTTCCCCTAAAATGGTGTTGTAACCGTCAGGCAGATTAATGATAAAGTCGTGGGCATTGGCGATTTTGCCTGCTCGTTCAATCTCTGCATCAGAAGCGCCTATTTTTCCGTAGGCAATATTATCGCCGATGGTACCGGCAAATAAGATACTCTCCTGCAGGACAACACTAATTTGCTTTCGTAGAGACTGTAATGTGTATTCCCGCAAATCCTGCCCGTCAATGAGAATACGACCAGAATTAGGATCGTAGAGACGAAGGATCAAACTGATTAAGGTTGATTTTCCACCACCGGAAGCACCGACAATAGCAATTTGTTGACCTGGTTGCACCTCAAAGGAGACATTCCGTAAAATTTCATGGCTCGATTCGTACCCAAAGCTCACATTCTCAAAGCGCAGCGCACCAAAGAAAGGATGAGCAGGTTTAGCATTGGGTAGGTTGCGAACATGAGGTTCGTAGTCAAGGATATCTATAATCCGTTCCCCAGAGGCAGTGGCTTTAGCAATATCTCCCAATTGATTGGCAAGCTTACGCAGGGGTTCAAAAGCGTTTTTGAGATAGGTGATGAATACCAGCAAATCGCCAGGAGTCAGAGATTTTTGGATAACTAGATGCGAACCACGCCATAAAACAAGGGCAATAGCAATCGCTATTAAAACCTGTACTGTTCGTTGTAGAACAGTCGAGAGTTTGAGGGATTTTGTCCCGTGATTTAAGGTTTGATTGTTTTGTTCGGCAAAAATGTCTTCAAGTTGGTTGTGTAGGGAGAGCGCCTGTATAACCTTGATTGCGCCAATGGTTTCGCTAGTAGTTGCAGCTAAAATTCCCTGAAGCTTACGATGTTCTCGACTAGCAAGGCGAATCTGACCAACCAAGCGAGTGATAGCAGTAATAGAAATGGGAAAAACTATCAACGCAATCAGGGATAATTGCCAATTTATCCAACTCATAACTACTAACATTCCCAATAGAGTTATCATGTTAGTTATAAGTGGAAGAATAACTTTAACAATAGCCAGTTTGATGCGGTCTATATCAGCGGTGACGCAAGCAATTAAATCACCACTTTTATGCTTGAAATAAAAGTTTAGAGATAAGCGTTGAAGGTGACTGAATAGATCGCTACGAATATCGGTTAATATCTGCACTGATGCTAAGGCCATACCAAAGGTGCTCACATAAGCAGCAAAGCTACCCAACACAGAGATGAAGACAATAGATAAAGCTAATAGGGTTAGCAGCAGTATCGGATCGATTCCGCCATTTACTATAACGTTGAAAGAGCTATCAGTTTGTGCAACTAAAACCTGGTCAAACACAAATTTTAGAGGTCAAGGTTCTAGTAATCGGAATCCTGTGTCAACTAAAAGTGCGAAGAAAGAACCTATAATTAATAATTTGCGTTTGCGTATATAGGGTAAAAACCGTCTGCCTATACGCATAATTTCGGGTATAACTGCCTTCAATTCTTTTTATTTAATGCGCTTGCTCATTTCAATTATCAGTAAACGGTGTTCAGGAATCCCTCAAGCCTGAACTAAGCAGCAATAGCAATATTATTTTGTAATAATTCTTTCAAGAACACAGCAGTATTTTTAGACCCTTCAAGGTCAAAATTATGATTAGGTTTTACCTCTAACTTGTTGTGTAAGCAGCCAATTATTTTTTGAGCTAGATAAGTAGGTTCTAATTTTTCAGGCTCAAGAACTTTAACAATTCCAAGATTTTCAAGTTTCTCCGTCCTAATTAACTGCTCTTTATCTTGGCGATAGTGACCGATAGGAACTACCAGAGCATTAACACCAGTTTTGATAATATTCATCGTGGTGTTGTATCCAGTTAAACTGATTGAGAGTTCAACTTTTTTCATGTAATTAATCAGATTTGGTGTGTATCTTTGTAAGGTAAGATTATGCTTATCTAAAGCAGCTTGCTGAAGTTTTAAAATCAGTAAATTCTGATATTTGTACCTGAGAAAATTTATGAGCTATTTGCAAAAGATTCTGGCTCAATTCTTCTGGCATTTCGGGACCATAAATAATTAAGCTTCTGATATTAGATTGAGAGGGAAGTTGTTCTAATCCCTGTAGATATGTTGCGACTAAGTGATAGCCATCTCCTCCACCTCCAGGTGTGACTAATACTAATTTTTCATCCGCTTTTAGATTTAATTCTTGACGAATAACTTCAGGTGGTTTACATCCATATTCCCTACGGATATAACCACAAAATTTCGTTTTATTTGCAATTGATTGTGGAAAATTATACTCTTTTATAATGTCAAAAACTTCAGGTATTCCGACTATTAATATTTGGTGATAATAGTGTTGCAATGCTTGATAATAACCATTTTTATTCCATTCCTTAATTGTTATAGATGGTGCGTCAAGAATATCTCTCAGAAGTAGCACTAATTTAGTTTTGGGTGAATGTTGTTTTAAGTAAGTGAGAGTCGATTTTAACTCTCCCTGTAAACCATAGGGTTTTTTATCAACAAGAATTAGATTCGGTTCAAAATTAATAATAGCTGCTTTAATAATTTCAGAACGCAACTTGGCTACTTGTTGAGGCTTTTTTCCCAGAAATTTAGCAGATATTTTGCCAGACTTGTCTCGTCCTAAGCAAGGCAATTTAATATAATCTAAGCCCTGAGGCATCCGAAAGCTATGCAAAACAGGAGAACCTGATATTAGCAAAATAGAATTTTCTGAGGAGGTATCTAACAGGTACTTACAGATAGCAAGCATTCTGCTAATGTTACCAAGACCAAAGGCATCATGTGAGTAAACTATCAGCCTCATTGTTTTAAGTCCTTAGTTTTAAGTTCTTGGTGGCTGTCGGTATTTATTTTGTGTTAATAACTAGCTTCACTGTTTTTGATGAAGTGGTTGTGAATTATTTGTGAAGCAACTTAAGAAGATTATGAAAATTTTCTTAAGCTAAAATTTTTCAAGCAGATATAGCAACGGACATGTCAGTTAGGACATCCTATTTTGATTCAAAGGGAACAGGTAACAGGGAACAAGAAAGTGTCCTAACAGCTGTGGCGACTGCTATAACTCAGAAAATTTATCTATCAAAGGTAATAAATAAAAAGACAGAAATAAATCGTTTATTTCTGTCTTACTACTTACTAATTACCGGCAGCCATCCAAACTTGACTAACGAATTTAGAGAGCTTATCCTCATCCAATTTGCCATGGGTGCGAATACCCTCGCCAACGTTGACAGCGAAGGGTTTTACTTGTTCAATTGCTGTCGTCACGTTATCAGGATTAAGTCCTCCTGCCAGAAACACCGGTACCTCCACTAACTCGCGTATGCGTCTGCTAATCTCCCAATCGCAAATTGGTTCTGTAGCAACAACTTCTGTGACACTTAAATCTCGACTACCAGCATCAAGTAAAAGTCCTGAGACGTGAGGAGCTACAGCAACAGCCTCTTCTATTGATTCTACGCCTCTAACCTGAATCACTTGCACTAGGTCAATTCCTGGCAATGTCTGACGCAAATCTTCGTAAGTACCAAATTGGAGTTGATCACAAATCTGAATGGTGTTGACACCCAAGCGCCGTTGCTGTGCCCTAATCTCTAAGGCATTGTGCTTATTAGTAAGCAAAAATGAAGATACTGAAGGCGGCACCATCCCTGCTACTTGGGCAATCAAAGCTTCGGAGACTACTCCCGAACAATTCGGCATCTCAGACACTAAGCCCAATGCTGAAGCACCGTAACGAATCGCCAGCTTAGCTTCCTCAACGCTGCTAATACAGCATATTTTCACTCTGGGTCTATCTGTGGGTTCCATAGAAATGCTAGCTGGAATCAGATTACATAAAATCTATAACACTTGGTAATCCACAGACCAAGTATACTTTCACACGGGTGAACGAAATTTTGCGTGGGACTTGAATTCTCCGCGTCTCCGCGTCTCCGCGTCTCCGCGTCTGCTTACTTATTTCCCCACTCTTTTTTTCGCTCACCCCTTTCACACTTGCTCAGTAGTATCTAGCCGGAGAAACAGCTTGCTTCGTCGGATGCCTTTATCGATACCGTAGCTGCTAAGACTAAGAGATTGCAGATGATCAAATAGAGGTTTTCCTACTAGCTGAGCTACTCTCACAATTGGCAGCTGACGCTTGAGCAAAGCTTCACTCCGCTTCCAGTCAAGATAAAAATAGCCATCATTTTGTTCCGGTAAAGAGGCAATCGCACTTTGAAATTGCTCACTTTTGAGCAGAGAATTCAACCTTCCCTTAAGCGCCTGATCCATTGCAGCAATCGAACTTGCGAAAATTTCGTAATCTCCTACAGTGGTATGGACTCCCTGAACTTGTGCTTCTAACTTTAGTAAGGGTTGAGTCAACTCTGCTTCTGCTTGGCGACTAGCAGCAACTTGAGCAGATGTAGTCAGCTTTGTCCAGGCTGTGAGTTTGTGTTCTCCCAGTGACAGAAAACCTACACTCATTCCCTGTTGCTTGGCAACAGTGTCTAGATGCTCAATTGATACCTGGGCTGTTGAGTTATCCAATTTTCCTGCGACAAAAATCCAATCGGGATTTTCTCTATCTGGGCGAGGCAGCATTGAGAGTGCATATTCTGCTTGTACCCAACTAAATACATCCTCTGGCAGTTGAATGCCCCAGCGTGAGCGTAAACTGGCGAGGGATTTCTCCAGCAACGGTTTGAGGGTTTCATCGCTGGCAACACCTGTCTGAAGACGGTTCCAGAGTTGATTTAAGTCAGTACCTGCGATCGCAAAGGCACTCTTGGCTGGAATATACTGTAAGGCGGCTACTGGTTCACAGAGAGTGGGCTGTTGGCTTTGAGTACCAGGTTCTGCCCCTACCAAAGCTGTTTGTGCTACTAAACCTTGAAGATCCAGTGACAGGGCAAATGCTAGAGTCTCAGAACCCTGCAAGGTATCCTGCACAGGTACTGGTTGATTAGCAATCCAGGCTGTCAAAGCTGGGAGATTTACAAAACTTAAACCAATCCTAGGTTCACTTAGACTTTGCAGAGTTTGCTGGTAGACAGGCTCATTTTCCAAGCTTAGGTTTGCAGCTTGGACTGTGTTAATGGCACTTCGTAAAACTTTGGGATGATTGGCAAATAGCACAAAGCGGTCCCCCACGATTGCGCTAGTAAGAGTTGTAAACATCTGACTTTGATTAAAATCATCACCAGATGGCTCCATTTGGACCAGTGGACGCTTGTAAAACAGGTTAACGCCTTTGTACTTTTCCAAGACTAAATCCGAGGTTTCAGAGAGCGCCTGCTTGGAGTAAAAAAGTTGTAAGAACTCTCGGGCCCGTTTGGGGTCTTTAGCGGTGAGTGCCAGTAAGTATCCAGGCTGTGTGGCATTCTCTCGATTGCGGTCAAAGTCTAGAGAGGTAACAGCTAGAGTGATTTCATCTCCCAACCAGGGTTGAATATCACGACGGTAGTCTAAATCAGCGTCAATAATTGCCAGCAGACTCTGTTCAAATTGCTTTAGTTCAGCACGGGCTTGTCGCCGATAAACTGGACGTGCTGCTAGTTGCCTAAATGCTTCCAAACGCTCTGGATTAACTTGCATTGACACCATTATCGGTGCCTGTTTCGGCACAAAAATTGCAGCAGTTGGATTGGTCTTTACACCTCCGTGCAGTAAATTCAGGGGGCTTTGGGAGGTTAACCAGAAAAAGCCTCCTACAGCAGTCAACAGCAGCCCAATGGCACCAACTGCTAAGACAGAAAAGAACGAGCGTAGCTTCATGGTGATTTTGAAAGCGTCCGAAGGCGTTAGATTAGGTTATTATGCCTATTTTCAGCCTATTTTAGCTGCTCGGGCAAGAAGCCCCACGCCTGTACCCCGGAGGGGTCAGCTTGGGATGGGGGTGAGCGAAAAAAAGAGTGGGGGAACGAGTAAGCAGACGCGGAGACGCGGAGACGCTCCAGACGCGGAGAATTGAAATTCCAACCAAAATTTCGTTCACCCTTGGGATGGGGCGTTTAAACGCTGGGAATGAATTCGGTGCGACAGCCCCTCATGAATCGGAGCGTCTGAGTGCTTTTAAGCACAAATACCTCCTCGCTTCTTAACTGACTTAACAGCAGAAATTTTGACCACTTTATTCTTAATGCCTGGGTAATCTTTCAACTTAACTCCGGTGCCTTTGTTTTGCATTCCTACTACCTCAAAAACGGCTCCTTCAAATTCAACCTCATCATGAGGTTGATAGCGATAGCGAAGCTTTTTAACCCTACGCTGTCCTTTGGATAATTTGTGTCCTCGGTACACTCGTAGGTTTTCGCTATTAAGATTGTTATTGCGCGTTCTACGACCAGAAAACAATTCCGTTCCTGATTTTGGCACTTTATCTCTGATGTCCAAATACTTGGCATCATAGAATTGTTCCATTGAACGCTTGTTGCCTCGTATCTGAACCAGATTTAATGCCTCACACCTAGTTTGATACTCGCCTCCAGCAATGACAAAAGCATCATTATGATGTGATTTATCCAACTTTAAAATGCGGCGTTTCGCTTTCGTGATGTACCCAAAAGTTGCCTTGTAACCAGTATCTTTGGCAAGCCTCCACCGCACTGTAGACATGAAAGTCTCAGGCTTGAATGGCTTGATTTTTGGCTCCCATCCAAACAATTTTCCTTTCTTTTTGTGCTGCGCTGGGGTATGACATTTGTTGCAGAGAGTGATGAGATTACCAGGGCGGTCAGTGCGGTCTGGAGGATTTTTCCAAAAGCCCAAATGATGTACTTGAAGATTGGGTTGTTTGGATTTATTTTTGCACTCTGGATGCTGACATTTATGCCCATCTCGATGTAACAGGTACTCCCTCAAATTGTCGAAACCATTTTGTTCCCCTTGTTGATACCCATTTCCAGAGATTTCTGGATTCTTGATTTTTTGGATGTCAAAGTTGGCTACTTCTATCACTACTGTCTCAATCGGCAACACGGACTTAATTCGGTCGATGAGACGATGGTGGGTATCTAACTTGTGCTCGATACTCGGAGTTAACCAACCATTATTGCGCCGACGGTTATTGAATCTTGGCGCTCTATAACGCAATCGATTACGACGAGTGCGACGGTACTTAAGCTTTTCGCTTATGCGTTGTGACATCCCTTCGAGCATTTTGACTTCGCCGCCAATCAGCTCTGCTGTTTGATTGAGTGCACTGTAGCCAATGTTCAAGTAACCTGCATCAATTCCCAAGGTGGCTGGCTGAATGTAGCCGTGGCAATCACTGAGCAATTGGATCGTAAATGGGTCGCGCCTAAATATCTTTGCTGCTCCCTCCCTGAGCAAGATTTTGGCTTTTCTCGGTGTGGTGGGCATCAACGGACGCTCACCAATGTTAACTACACAAACTTTCATGATTTTCAACTACATAAAGTTGAACCCGTAAAGGTGGTGTTCTTCGCCAATGTTGTCCCAGGTTTCTAGCTCTCAACACTTCCCCTCTCACACAGCAGGGATGTTTAATCAAAAGCCGCAGAGTCCGGGGCTAGAACGCGGGTTGTCAGCCCTACACCCCTGAGTGCCTATACATTCTGGGCAACGTAGTCTCCCTAGCACGACGGAAGACTGAGGCTATTGACTGAGGCTGTCTTAAAAAGTCTTAAGAAGCCCACACTGTACTCGTAGAGTCAGTGTGTGGAGCACTCACCTATTCTTGCCAACCACTAAGTGACATCCTCCCATGCCATCTTCTTCGATTTGTTGTGGGTTTCCCTACCGTTAAGATTACATTAGGGATTCCTTGTTCGTCGTTTCATGAGCAGTACTTTAATAAGTCTTATAGATTTTTGGAAAAATTTTGATGGTAAATCAATCTCCCGATCAATCCATCCCCGAAATCTCTGTTGAGGAATTGGCTCAAAGGATAGCTCTTTCTTCTGATACTCTCCAATTAATCGACGTACGAGAGGTTCAGGAGGTAGAGATTGCCCATCTTGAGGGCTTTGAGGTGTTACCCTTAAGTGAATTTGCTCAATGGTCTGACCAAATCACAACTCGCTTTGATCGAGACAACGAAACCCTAGTTATGTGCCATCACGGTGTCCGCTCAGCTCAGATGTGCCAGTGGCTAGCTAGCCAGGGCTTCACTAACGTCAAAAATATTTCTGGTGGTATTGATGCCTACTCGCTGCTTGTTGATGATCGCATCCCTCGTTACTAAGGAGTATCAAAGGGTACTTGAGCTTGAGCGTATCCTCTGCTACTGACTAAATCTACCCAGATGTGAGTAACTCAAGTTGGTGCTTAGGAAAGTTATTGGATATAGTGTTACTTTATTATTGTGTAATAATCTTTACAATCATTTGCACATTTAAAGAACCTGATTAATTTCAGCTAATATTCTCGCAAATGAGTCTGACGAATCGGCAACAACGCATCCTCTGGGCAACTATCCGTCATTACATTGCGACGGCAGAACCAGTGGGTTCAAAAGCCTTAGCTTCTGAGTATGACCTTAGTGTCAGTCCTGCCACAATTCGCGCCTGTATGGGAGCCTTAGAAAAAGGAGGACTATTATATCAACCCCACACCTCTGCTGGAAGGGTTCCCTCTGACTCTGGCTACCGCATTTACGTTGATCAGCTGATCAACCCTTCCGAAACCTTTGAACGCCAGATTGAGAATTTACTGGCAGATAATTTGAACTGGGAGGAATGGGGCTTGGAAGCAATTCTGAGGGATGCAGCGCAAATGCTGGCAACAATTAGCGGCTACATTGCTCTGATTACCATTCCTAGGACTCAAACTACGCGGTTGCGGCATTTACAGTTGGTACAAATCGAGCCCAAGCGAGTGATGCTGGTGGTATTAACCAATTCCTATGAAACCAAATCCGTGTTAATGAAACTGCCAAACTCAGCAGATGATGGAGCAGTAGATGAGTCGATTGTCGAGCGTGAGTTACAAATCTTATCAAATTTCTTGAATAGTAAGCTGCGGGGGCGAGCACTGTGTGAAATCGTAACCCAGGATTGGAGTGAACTCGACCGAGAATTTGCTCAGTATGCGGATTTTTTATCATCTTTGCTGTCAGAATTAAGCCAACGCCTGAAAGCACCAGCATCTACACCAATCATGATTCGCGGTGTTTCAGAGGTGTTGCGCCAGCCAGAATTTTCCCAGTTACAGCAAGTTCAGATGCTCATGCATTTACTTGAGGAGGAACAGGAACAACTATCGTCAGTAATCTTTGAGTTGCCAGAGTTACAGGAGTTTCAGCCTAGGGTATCGGTGAGGATTGGTTCAGAAAACCCCTTGGAACCGATGCGTATTTGTACTCTAGTTAGTGCTAATTATCAGCAAGATGAGAAACCAGTGGGGAGTGTGGCAATTCTTGGTCCAACCAGGATGATTTACGAAAATGCGATCGCCTTAGTGGCAGCTTCTGCTAACTATCTCACTGGTGCTTTGAGTCAACCAGCTTGATAGTATTCCCCTTGTCCAGTGTAGCAGGCAGAACTTTGGAGAGGGGTTAAATTAAATAAATCGAACTCACCTTAGGGACTTCCAAATAAAAAAATATCCCATCGAGGCAGAGGGGGGGATGGCTCGGGGAGAAGATTCTCTACCTCATATTTCCAAGTAAATTGGATAATTTAGTTCTTGGAGTTCCCTTAAATCAATTGTGGTTAACTTGCTTCCCCACATCGCTAGAGGTCTTCAATAACAGCCGATTCCCGATTCAATTTCTCCATAACTCATTGCTGTTCAATTTAATATGAAGATTATATGAATATTAAATCAGTTTTTTTTGAAGTTTCCTTGAAGATTCCGTAAATACACGTAGATTGCATGGACAGGCACTTGACTGGCAATCTCAGAATTGACTACAACAGACAACAACTAGATATATCAATCCAAAATTAAACCAAATTATGTCAGGATCTAAGGGGCTCTACGCAAGCAAAAAAAATGTTTTCGAGAGCCTTACCGATATCCTCAACCTCCTGAGCCTGTCTTCCGAGGACAAATACTTGGAGTCAGATTTCACTCAGGCATTTGAAATCAGCGATTTTCAACTAGGTGATTATTTACACAGCTACATTGCCACCAATACTTCAGAAGATTCTGTTCATGATGAACACACTCAGGGATTATTCATAATTTGCCAGGGGCGGGTGCGACTTCTGGGCTTTGACACCACACAGAGCAAAGAAGTTTCTGTGATGGTACTTGAAGCCGGAGACAGTTTTGGCAGTGAGCCTTTGTTCGTCCATATTCCTGCTCTAACTCGCGTAATTGCGGCCAGTGAGGGTCAAATTGCCTGGATGCCCATTGCCAAACTACAGTCTTGGTTGGAAAAACTCCCACAGTTACGACAAAAGTTACTTGAGAGTGCCCAGACTAGACAAAGTCTGGTCTTTTTCAAGACTGCAACACAATGGCGGCGTTTGCCCGTAGCTTCCCTAAAGCAAGTTTTACCCTACATAGAAGAAACTTTGATGCCCGCAGACGAAGCACTTATTAAGTCTTCCGACTCTGGGCACTTCTGGTTACGTAGTGGTGAAATTAGTAAAGGCAAAGAAATAACAACATCGATTACGGGAGAAAGTTGGGGCTATCCAGAGCCGATACCAGCTGAGTGGATTGCTAAAACCGATTTATTGGTTTACAAGCTCCCTAAAGAACATTGGGCAGTAGTTGCCGGTTTAGGAGTCAACCTTGACTCCCAAGACTCTAAGCCCATTGCTGCTGCTTCCGGTAATGGTGACCTTGCTCAGCAAAATAATGGAGGCGTTGCCAATAGATTAAGGGCAATACCCCCATCCAACCTACACAAGAAAATCCCTCCCAAGCCGCCAACCCCAGCCTCGAACACCGAATCGGAAAAGATTGATTTTCCTCAACCAGCCAGGTTACCCAGGCGTCGAGGGTTTTGGCAACGCTACCCTTTCATTCAGCAGCATAGTTCTTCTGATTGCGGTGCCGCCTGCTTGGCAATGATCGGGCGATACTGGGGCAAGAGGTTTAACCTCAACTCTCTGCGGGAACTAGCTGGTGTGGGGCGCTCTGGTGCTTCCCTTAAAGGTTTAGCCAGAGCTGCTGAAACTTTGGGATTTAGGTCTAGTCCAGTAAGAGCTTCTTTAAGCCGCTTAGTTGAGCAAGCCAATCCCTGGGTTGCTCATTGGCAGGGAGACCACTATATTGTCGTTTACCGTGTCAAGGGCAACCGCGTTATCCTTGCTGATCCAGCGATGGGAGTACGTTCTCTCTCTAAACAAGAATTTATCAGCAACTGGACAGGATATGCCCTGCTGTTGGACCCGACAGTACAATTGGCAGCAGCCAAAGATGAAAAGATCTCCCTCAATCGCTTTTGGGGTTTATTGTGGCCCCATCGTGGGATACTGTTGCAAGTTGTCCTGGCTTCCCTGCTACTCCAGGTTTTTGGTCTGATTACCCCCCTGTTTACCCAAATCATTCTTGACCGGGTGATCGTCAACAAAAGCTTAATCACCTTGCAGGTTGTAGCTGCTGGGCTAGTGATATTTGGTCTTTGGGGCATTGGTATAACTGCTACCAGGCGATACCTGATGGACTACTATTCCAATCGGTTGAGTCTCACCTTCCTCAGCGGCTTCATGAACCATACCCTGAGGTTACCCCTAAAATTCTTTGAATCACGCCAGGTAGGAGACATCATCACACGAGTTCAGGAAACCAGGAAAATTCAGTCGTTTATCACTAAGCAAGCGATTTCCACTTGGCTCGATGTTCTGATGTTGTTTGTTTCTACAGGGCTGATGCTCTACTACAACTGGCAACTAACCCTACTAGTGCTCTCAACAATCCCACCTATTGCCATTTTGACAGTGGTAGCTAGTCCATTCCTGCGCCAACTGTCACGGGAAATTTTTAAGGCATCAGCAGAGCAAAACTCTAAGTTAGTGGAAATGATGTCGGGAGTAGCAACAGTGAAGGCCTCAGCAGCTGAGCAAGAGGTGCGTTGGCAGTGGGAAGAATTACTCACAAATCAGTTTAATGTGAGATTTAAAGCTCAGAAACTCAGTAATGGTTTGCGTTCAGTTAGTGGTTTTTTTAAGACCATCAGTAGCACGGCTTTACTGGCTTATGGGGCAAACCTGGTGATTAGCGATCAACTCACCATTGGTCAGTTTGTGGCCTTTAATATGCTCATTGGCAGGGTGACAGGCCCAGTGTTGAAGTTGGTGGGACTTTGGGACCAGTTTCAAGAAATTCTCGTCTCCGTAGAACGACTCAATGATATCTTTGCAACACAGCCAGAGGAAAATCCCCGAGAACCAATGCTGGTTATGCCTCCAATTAGGGGTGATGTCGTCTTGGAAAATATTACTTTTCGTTACTCTGAAGAAGAGGATAAGAACACTCTTCAGAATATTTCGCTGGAGGTTCGAGCCGGACAAACTATTGCCATTGTTGGACGTAGTGGTTCGGGCAAAAGCACTTTGGTAAAGCTACTCCAAGCCCTATATTACCCTACTCAGGGTCGCATTTGTATCGATGGTCACGATATCCGGCACGTTTCCCCCGAGTCCTTGCGTTCTCAGCTGGGCGTTGTACCACAGGAATGTTTTTTGTTTTCTGGTACAATACTAGAGAACATAGTTCTATATCGACCTGAATTTAGCCTAGAACAAGCAATAGAGGCTGCCAAATTAGCAGAGGCTCATGCTTTTATCCAATCCCTCCCACTGGGATATAACACTAAAGTCGGGGAGCGAGGTGCCACACTTTCTGGAGGGCAGCGCCAGCGGATCGCGATTGCTAGAGCACTGTTGGGCAGTCCTAGGATTTTGGTTCTTGATGAAGCAACTAGCTCTCTAGACACTGAGTCAGAGCGGCGTTTTCAACAAAACCTCGCTCGTATCAGCCGGGAGCGCACTACTTTCATCATTGCCCACCGCCTTTCCACCGTACGCAATGCCGACTGCATCCTCGTGCTAGATAAAGGTATCCTAGCTGAGCAAGGTAATCATGAGCAACTTATGGCTCTAGAAGGGATTTACTACCACCTAGCACGGCAGCAGCTAGAGCTGTAAATAGTTTTATGTTTAAGGAGGAAAGACTTTTACTTTCATGGTTAGGTAGATATGCTCAGACAAGACCTCTATCTACATGTAAAATCAGGCCAAAGTGCAGAGTGTTGAAGAGAACGGTCATTCTCCCAACACTCTATAGACGCACCCAGCTTGATCATTTTCACAAAACACCCTAAAACTTTGATTTGTAGTTGTTGAGGAGTTAAGAAAGCATCTCCTCACCAGCAAGCAAACACTTTCAGGATGTCTACACAATTTATCGAATCTGTTAATGGCAAGTCACGACTATGGACAAATCAACAGAATCGACTCCTCTTACAGAGTCTTCAAGTCAACCAAGTGTTAACTTGGTCACGAACTCTGAAGCGAGCTTTAAATCTGCTCTAACCAGAGAACGTGATGATCGAGGATTATATGATGCATCTTCCCAGAGTGAATCTATCTCTGGAGGTACATCAGCAACATACCAACAAATTAAGCAATTAAATGTAAATAAACAGGATCTCTTAACAATTGCATCGCCGGCAGCAGCCACCAATACTAGCAACTGGTCAACCTCCTTACAAACACTGCTGGACCAACCCTCTGCAACCCTGCCCCAGAAGATGCTCTTGGGAGGATTGGTTTTCTTGGTGACATTTGGTACTTGGGCAACCTTTGGTCAGATTGACGAAGTAGGTATTGCCCAAGGCAAATTAGTACCAAAAGGACAAGTGTATAAAGTTCATGCCCTTGAACTAGACAAGATTGCCAAAATTCATGTTGAAGAAGGTCAATCGGTTAAAGCAGGGCAAGAATTAGTGGAATTAGATACAGAGCTGGTTGCTGCTGAAGTAGAACGTCTGGAGCAACTACTCAGTGGAGAGCAAGTGGAATTGACTCAAAAAGTGGCTTTGGCTGAGCAAATTCGTCTGGAAGCTCAAAGTCGTGACCAAATTGCCAAGGCAGACACTCAAGCTCAAAAAGCGGCAATTGCTCAGGCGAAATCTAAAGCAGCTGTGATTAAACAGCGGCTGGCTCAAGATCAAGCTTGGTTATCTGTTGAGCGGGAAAGACTAGAAAGGATGAAACCTCTGGCCCTCAAGGCTCAAGAACTAGTTGGTCAACGGCGGGCTGATGTTAATGCTCAACAAGAACGACTTCAGCGGTTGCAACCACTGTTGGCAGATGGTGCTATCTCCAGGGAACTAGTGTTTCAAGCTGAACAAAACCTCCGTGCGAGCCAGAGTGCCATCACCCAAAGCCAATTGCAAGAGGAAACCCACACCACCGAAAGGATATTTCAAGCCCAGCAAAGTCTGCGAGATCGTTCTGTGCTTATTAGTCAAAACCAGGGTGAATTGCAGCAGACTCTGGCAGAAATCGACCGACTCCAGGCAGTGTTAAGCCAGAAGCAAACTGAAGAAAACAGGATTCAGATCGATTTTCAGCAGGAACTGGGGGAACTCGAATTAGAAATGACCCAACTCAAAGCTAAAATTGCCAACAACAAAAATCTGCTTACAAGTGCTAAGGCAAGGCTAAAAAAGAAGTTTCTCTATGCACCGGTTGATGGAATTGTCTCATCCTTCAACTTTGCCAATATCGGTGAAGTGGTTCAACCGAGCCAAACTATTGCTGAAATTGCCCCGGATAGTGCGCCACTGGTTCTCTCAGCAAGTTTACCCAACCGTGAGGCAGGCTTTATCAAGATGGGCATGAAAGCTCAGGTCAAATTCGATGCTTACCCTTATCAGGAGTACGGCATTGTTTCAGGGAAAGTTACTTCGGTATCCCCTGATGCTAAGCCAGATCCACAAATGGGTGCAGTCTACCGAGTGGAAGTGGAGTTAGAACGTAACTATGTAACTGACAATGAAGAAACTATCGAGTTTAAGGCTGGTCAAACAGCCAGCGCTGATATTATTATCCGCCGCCGTCGAATTGCAGACTTTTTGTTAGAACCTTTCAAAAAGCTGCAAGAGGGCGGCATGAACATTTAATACTCCCAATTTAAATTCAGATTAAGAGGGCGATTACAATGATTTATAGCAACAATCAATTTGACAAAGGTTTAAGTTCTGAACAGTTTAACCAGATTGTAGAAGCAATTCTTGATGGCAAATATTCCTGGGCTTGTGTTTTGATCCTACGTTTTGCTGGCTACAACCCCCTCCACTATATTCCCTACCGCACCTATAGTCGGTTGAATAAAGAAAACTGCCAAAATGGCAAATCACGAAGGAAGAAATCGGATAGTATCAAAGCACATCAACAGCAAACAGAAAAGGGTTATAACAACAAAGTTTCCAACCAGCTTTTAAGCAAAATTGATGACCTTAAATATTGTGAGGTACTTAGGGATAAAGCCCCAAAAGTACAAGGTGGTTATCAGGAGCATTACTTTAACCACGAACTGGAAGAATGCCAGTCAATTCCATGTCAGTCAGTAACTTATATCAATCAACAAACTTCAACTTCTATCTGGTAATTGGCTGTCTTCCTTGTTCAAGTAAGGTATCTTGTTCATTATTCATTAAGAGTGAGGGAAAAGGTTAAAGGAGAGACTCTCCTTTGCCTTTACTCTTCAAAATTTATACCGCCGCAAAAAAAGTGCGTTTTCTAAAAATGAATACCAAAAACTTTTTAGAACCAAATATTAAATCTCTAATTGAGACTGCATCCCAGAAACATAAATTAGGCGAATTGCATGAGGCTGAATCTATATACAGACAGGTATTAGAAACTCAGTCTACTAGTGCAGTAGAACAAGATTTCCTAAGTAACATATATCACCTGATAATTACTGACTTAGGCAATCTCCTCCAGAAGCAGGGAAAGTTAGAGGAAGCAGTACAATCTTACCAGCAAGCTATCAAGATCAAATCTGATTTTGTTGAAGCTCATTACAACTTGGGAAATGCATTCCAACAACAGATAAAATTAGAGCAAGCTGTTAAGTCCTACCAGCAAGCAATAAGGGTCAATCCTAGCTATGTTCAGGCTCATAACAATTTAGCAAACGTACTCAAAGCACAGGGAAAGTTAGAGGAAGCTGTACAAGCTTACCAACAAGCAATAAGGCTCAACCCTAACTATGCTCATGCTTATAACAATTTAGGAAATCTTCTTCACGAACAGGGAAAGTTAGAGGAAGCCATACAGTCTTACCAGCAAGCCTTAAGACTCAATCCTGACTTTGCTGAAGTTTATAATAATTTAGGCAAGGCATTCAAGGAACAAAAAAAAATAGAGGAAGCAGTACAAGCTTACCGTCAATCATTAAGGTTAAACCCTGACTGTGTTGAGGTTTATTACAATTTAGGAAATGCGCTCAAGAGACAGGGAAAGTTAGAGGAAGCCATACAATCTTACCAGCAAGCCTTAAAGCTTAAGCCTAACTTCAATGAAGCCAAATTTGGCATTTGTATGAGTCAACTTCCTACTATCTATTCAAGTGCTGACGAAATCTTATTAATGCGGAATAATTACCAGCAGCATCTACAAGCTTTAGCTGATAGTTATAAACTTGAGAATCAAAAAGAACTGGCAAATGCAGCTGATGCCGTTGGCTCTCTTCAGCCATTTTATCTAGCATATCAAGGTCTAAATGACCGAGATTTGCAGCAAACTTATGGGGAGATGATTTGTCGGCTAATGTCGAGCCGCTATCCTCAATGGAGCCAGCCAATTTCAATTCCGGATTTAGCGGCGAACGAAAAAATTCGTGTGGGCTTTATTTCTGGTTTTTTTAACAACCATTCCGTTTGGAAAATACCAATTAAAGGTTGGTTAGAAAACCTGAATAGAAATCTGTTTGAAGTATTTGGGTATTATACAGGTTCCAAACAGGATGATGCCACAGCAAGAGCAACTCAAGCTGTTAGCAAATTTATTCAAGGTCCGTTAAGTATAGAAAAATGGTGTGAGGTTATTCGGCGAGATAATCTACACATCCTAATTTTTCCTGAATTTGGGATGGATCCGATCACAATTAAGCTGGGATGTTTAAGATTAGCTCCTGTGCAAGTAGTATTTGGAGGACATCCAGAAACCAGTGGTCTACCAACCATTGATTATCACTTAAGTAGTGATTTAATGGAACCAGATAATGCTCAAGAACATTACACTGAGAAGTTAGTCAGATTACCAAATTTAGCAATTTATTACACCTTTTTAAATATCCAAACCCAAGCAATTAGTAAACAGGAAATCGGCATTGCTGAGCATGAAGTTATGTTCTGGTGCTGCCAATCATTGTTTAAGTATTTACCTCAACATGATGATATTTTTCCAAGGATTGCTAAGGAATTAATAAACTGTAAATTTGTTTTTATTAAGCATCTTATGGATGCCAGTGACAAAGTAACTGAAGTATTTCAACAGCGTTTAAGTCGTGCTTTTGAGGAATTTGGACTTAATTATCAAGACTATTGCATCTTTGTGCCTCGCCTAAAGGGTAGAAAATTTGCTGGAGTAACTGCTATTGCTGATGTTTTCCTCGATAATATTGGTTGGTCTGGAAACAACACGATTATGGAATCTACTGCCCATAACCTGCCAATTGTTACCTATCCAGGAGAGTTGATGCGGGCAAGACATGCGGTTGCCATTCTCAAAATGATGGGTATTGAGGAGACAATTGCTTCTAGTAAGGATGAATATGTGAAGATTGCTGTCCGTTTAGGGAAAGATCCTCAATATCGTCAACACATATCCAGTCTAGTAGCCCAGAATAAACATAAATTATACGGAGACCAAGAACCGATTACAGCCTTAGAGGATTTTATCTTGAATACAGTTGCTCAACAAGATGTATCGGTTAGGAACAGATTAAATCAAAGCTTTCGGCATCAAGAAAAAAGGGAATTTGATATGGCAAAAGTTTCTCAAGTTTCTCAAACTCTCAAGCTTGCTGTTCAAAACCATAGAGCCAATCATTTAGCCAAAGCTGCGCAGGATTACCAGAAAGTTCTCGCACAAGAGCCTAATCACCCGGAAGCTTTACATGGTTTAGGTGTACTAGCGCAGCAGAATAATCAACCCCAAGAAGCTGAGAAGTTACTGAATAAAGCCCTTAAGGTTCAGCCAGAATCTTTCAAGAGTTGGTTTAGTTTAGGCAATTTGCATCAAGCTCAAGCTCAATTACCAGAAGCAGAAGCGGCTTATCAGCAAGCTATTGCCCTGCAACCAAAATCAGCACCAATTTATAACAACCTCGGTTACACTCTACAACAGCAAGGTAAGTTTGAAGAAGCGATCGCTTGCTATCAAAAAGCCCTGGAACTTGAGCCTAACTGCGTTGAAGCCGACGTGAATTGGGGCAATGCCCTTCACGCCCAAGGAAAACTCTCCACAGATAAACAAGCACACTATGGACAATTAAATAACAAATTAGGCTTTGCCCGGAAACAAGCTGGGGATATGAACAATGCTGTGGCATACTATCGGGAGGCAATTACCCTACAGCGAGACTTATGGGAAGCTCACTATAACTTGGGGGTAGCCCTACAAACACAAGGAAATTTAGAAGAAGCCATCACTTGCTATCACCAAGCCTTGGAACTCAATCCCAACTACGGGGAATTTTATTTGGGCTTGGGACAGATTTACCAAATACAGCACAAATTAGAAGAAGCTGCTGCCGCTTATAGGCAGGGATTAAAGCTAATCAATCCTCGCTATGCTGAAGCCGTCGAAGCATACCAGGGTTCTACTACTCCTACAGAAGAACACAAACCTCCGCAGCTACAACTAGAGGAAGTCACTGTTGGTAACTATCAGTTTCCAGTAATTCCTCCTGTTGCAGAGAGTGAGGAGAAACGACCTTTTTGGACAGTAATTATTCCCTTGTACAATCGGAAATACTATCTTCTGGAATGTCTTGCCAGCGTGCTGGCTCAGTGGCAAGGTAAAGAAGAGATGGAAATTCTGGTTATGGATAATGCCAGTAATCCACCTCTATATAATTTAGTTAATGCCATTGGTGGTGGAATAGTCCGCTATTATCTAAATCCAGAAAATATTGGAGCTAGGCGTAATTTTAATCTGGGAATTGCCCTCAGTCGTGGTAAGTGGATTCACCTGCTCCCTGAGGATGAATATGTCCTCCCAGGTTTTTATTCTCGATTACAACAGAGTCTAGAGGGATGTCCAGATTCTGTAGGAGCAGCTTTTACAGGTTATGAAAATATTAATGACAACAGGCAGGTAACTTTCACCCAAAAGCATGCTCGAATGCAACAGGGCATCAATCAGGAATGGCTACAGCGAATTGGTGTTTCAAACCCCTTAAATCCCTGTGCAACTGTAATTCGTCGAGTAGCTCATGAACGATTGGGAGTTTATGATCCAGGGAATCTATATACACCAGACTGGGAACTCTATAAACGCATTGCTGCTTTTTATGATTGGTGGTTCGAGCCAGGAATTTTAGCCCGTTACCGTCAGCACTCCCAAAATATGTCCAGTGAAGTTTTTCTAGCCGGGGTACAGGGGGAATACTACCGCAAAGGAATTGAAATCTCAGAGAGTTATCTTCCTGCTGAGCATCGTACACAAATTACGGCAAAAGCCCGTCGCCATTACTTTAATTTGTGCCTAACACAAGCGCAAATTCCTCTAAAAGCTGGCAATCTTGCTGCTGCATTTCGTCTGGTTCAAGAAGCAGTCAAAATCGATAGTTCACCAGAGGCAGTGACGGAGTTATTCACCTGGCTAACCACAGATCAAGTGGCTCCCTTACGGAATGCAATTGCCGAGAAAATGATGGCAAAATCCTCAGACGATGGCAGTCATCTAGATAATTTGTACTTCGCTTATCCATAATCAGAATAGGCAGTTTGTGAGTAACAGGAATTGGCGGTAGTTCCCATCTCTGGAAGATTAGGGAGAAAAGCAAACCGCCAATTGGTTAATGGTTGATTGTTCATGGTTGATTACTATGAACTATGAACAATGAGCAATGAACAAATTAGCAATACAGTCTCTAAGCAATGAGGATTGAGGATGGTAACCGTTTCTGAAACACTTCAACTTGCTGTTCAACATCATCGGGCTAATCGTTTACCCCAAGCTAAGCAGTTTTACGATAAGATCCTGAAAATACAGCCTAAGCATCCAGAGGCATTACACGGGTTAGGAATGCTGGCACAGCAGGTAGGGCAATACGAGAATGCAGAGAAGTTTTTTAATGCGATCCTTTATGTCCAGCCAAATTCTGTCAAGGCTTGGTTCAGTCTAGGCAATTTGCGCCAAGTTCAAGGTCAATTGCCAGAAGCGGTGGAAGCTTACCATCGAGTCTTAGCAATGCAACCGAAGTTGGTAGCAGTTCACAACAACCTTGGTTATACATTACAACAACAAGGGCTTTGGGAAGAGGCACTCGCCTGCTATCAAAAAGCCCTCGAAGTTAAGCCGGATTCTATTGAGATTAGTGTTAATTGGGCTAACGCCCTCCATGTCTTAGGGAAACTCCCTCCAGAAAAACAACCCTACTACGCAGCACTAAACCATGATCTTGGTCTTAGCCAGAAAAAAGCAGGGGATTTGAAGAATGCTATTACTTACTATCGTCAGGCGATCGCTTTACAGCCAGACTTAGCCCTTGCACATTATAACTTAGGATTAGCACTGCAAGAACAAGGCAAGCTGGAAGAGGCGATCGACTCCTATCAACAAGCCCTAGAACTCAATTCCAGCGACGCGGAAGTTTACAATAAGTTAATCCACAATAAGTTAAGCCAGCTTTATCGCCAGCAAAATAAGTTAAAGAAAGCAGATTCTCCAGACAGATTAAAGATAGCATTTATCGGTCAGCCTATGGTGATGACAAGCTATCCTAAACCCGCTGATTCAATTGGGATTTTGACTTACGAATTGGTAAGTCTTTTGTCATCCGATTGCGAGGTCATAGTCTATACACCAGGAGAAAGCTTTAAGGAAGTCTCTCATCAAGGAGTGGATTATCGATATATCCCCATAAGTCAAGATAAGTTATTGCTCAAGTATCTGGAAAAGTTTCCAGGCTTTGACCAGACTAAGCGCCCTATCTTTGGTTCTAATTTATATTATCTAGGATATATTTTAAGGATAGCAAATGACTTGAGAAAGCAGCAATGTGACGTTGTTCATATTCACAATTTCTCTCAGTTTATTCCAGTTATACGAGCTTTTAATCCTGGCATAAAAATAGTCCTGCACATGCATTGTGAGTGGCTCTCACAACTTGACAAAAAAAGCCTTGAAGGAAGGCTCAGTAAAGTCGATTTAGTTATCGGCCCTAGTCAGTATATTACAAAAGCTATTAGCCAGCGTTTTCCTCAATTTGCTCAACGCTGTCAGGCTATTGCCAATGGCGTGAATGTTGAGCGTTTTATTAATTCCTCTCTTCTTGGTCAAAATCTAACCAATAAAAATAATGTCAAACGCTTGCTTTTTGTTGGCAGAGTTTGTCCAGAAAAAGGAGTGCATGTATTATTAGAAGCTTTTCAAAAAGTAGTTGCACAATATCCAGAAACACAACTTACTCTAGTAGGTCCCTTAGGAGTAATACCCTACGAATACCTTGTGGCATTGAGTGATGACCCCAAAGTTGCAGATTTAGTCTCATTCCACCGTGATGATACTTGGATAAGTTATCTGAAAAAACAGTTATCTCAGTTGAATGGTCAAGCTGGTGACAATGTCCCTAAACCACTATCATTAGCTGGTTTAGTTCCACCTTCAAACTTGGCTAAATATTACCAGCAGACTGACATTTTTATCTTCCCGTCAATATGCCACGAAGCATTTGGTATGCCTATTGCTGAAGCTATGGTTGCAGGTGTTCCTGTAATTGCTACCCACGGTGGTGCTTTTCCAGAACTAGTCGAAGATGGTAAGACAGGAAAACTAGTTGAACGCAGTGATGCTGATGCCTTAGCAGAAGCTATTATACAACTTTTTTCAGACGAAGAGTTAAGAAAATCTCTGGGGCAGGCTGGGCGTAAACGAGCAGTTGAGTTTTTCTCGTTCGAGAAGGTTGCTGATGATTTACTATCTCAATACAAAAATATCTGTGGTAAGTCTGTTCATGGTTCATAGTTCATGGTTGGTAGTTCATGGTAGGCGCTCCGCGCATGCTGCGCAAACATAGTTCATAGGGCTGTTTAGATCATACATGGAAAGGAAAGAATGATTTAAAGGAGCTTTCCTATGAACTATTAACTATGAATAACTCTAATTACAAAAAAACTAAAGTTATGCTAAAGTTATGAGTGAATTCTCCTTAAAAACTCCGGGGCGGTGGTTGTATCGATCCTTAAGGGATAACACGATGATTGAATATGAGAAGAATAATCTGGAGCGCTCAACGCTTGTTTTTTCACCACATCAGGATGATGAAACTCTTGGTTGTGGAGGAACAATTATCCGTAAAAAGCAAGCTGGAGCGGATTTAAAAATTGTTTTTATGACTGATGGCTCTACTTCTCACTCCCATCTGATTCCAGCAAATAAGTTAAAGGCTATACGCGCTCATGAAGCTTTGGCTGCAGCTCAAAAACTGGGAGTCGAAGCAAGTGATGTTATATTTCTTGAAGTCAAAGATGGAACCCTAGCTAACAATCAGAATCAGACTATCCAGAGAGTTATACAAATTATTCTTAATTTCCTACCTGAAGAAATCTTTATTCCTTACTATCAAGATGGCATATCAGACCATAATGCTACTAATAAAATTGTAGTATCTGCACTAAAGAAATCTGGTCTCAATACAACTGTTTATGAGTATCCTATATGGTTCTGGAATCAGTGGCCTTGGACAGATTGCGGAGGTGACCGCAAAAAATTATTAACATTTTTACAAAAGAGTTTAAATTCAGGATTAAGGTTCCTAAATGATTTCAGATGTTCTGTCTATGTAGGAGATATTTTAGAGCTTAAACGTAGTGCCCTAGACCAACACAAATCTCAGATGATCAGGCTGATGAATAATTCACGTTGGCTGACATTGGGTGATGTGTCGAATGGTGAGTTTTTAAAATGTTTTTTTCAAGAAACAGAAATTTTCTATCGATATAAGATTAAAGTATAGGGTTTCTCAAATTGATCAGGTACACTCCTTGGGCTTTAGGGAACAGGGAACAGGTAAGAAGATGAAGCGTATCTCACTAAGAAAGAGAATTGCTATATAGCGTTTCATAATAATTATAGAGATTTAATATATGAAAACTCAGCAGCTACCACCAAAATATACCGAACAAATAAAAACAATTACAAAACCTTTAACCGACTCATTCTCAGACAACCGTGCTGCTGGCAAGACGATTGGCACTAAAACTCCGGGGGGCCAAATCCGTAAGGGCGTTGACGTAGAAAAGCAAATCGCTGTTGACAATGGTGCACTGCGTCTACAGCCTCTTTTAAAACCTGCTTGGGGAAGACAAGGTATTGCCTATGGTCCCTACACTCGCACCAACGGGCTAGCCTTTGCAGTGTTTCTTCTCAATGGTCATAATACCTCCCAGATGGAAAGGATTGAGTCCCTCAAGGGGCGACTCAATCGCTGGGTAGTTGGTCCTGAGGTGGATAAACCAGCTGAGCGTCTTCTACGTTGGGCTTCTAGTAAACACAAAAGATGGATGCTGCGACGATTCCTGTGGTGGATTCGTAGTACTTCCAAAATCTCAAAATACATCAAACCATTTAATTTGCCATCTATCGATGAAAACCTGGCAGTGGGTTGGTTTCCTCAAGAAGTTCCTAATAACCCACTGGTAGAGGGAAATTCCTTTATTGTTCATGCTACTGGCTCAGAAAATGGAGAGTTGTGGGCTAATGTAGGAGAACATCTGCTTTCAGCATTTAAAGGCTTACAAAATATTCAGCTTTATTACATCGTAGTTCTGCGGGAGAAGGGAGCAGCCTACTATGCCGCTTCTGTTCCTAATGCCCATGGTCTCGTGGCTTATCCTAACATGCGCCTGATTGCGATCGACCCCTTCAATGAGGAGGCTACGGTTTACGCCGGCTTATACCAAAGTATTCTAGGACAGTGTGGTTTTCGAGTTGATACACGTGTTTATGGTACTCAGGTGGCGCAAATTCCAGAAATTGGGACTTGGTATGGCACGGCAGATGTAGCAGATAACCTGATGGGCGATGGTTTGCTTGATGGTGCCCAAGCTGATAAGGGTGGCTGCTGGAATGTATACCAAGGAAGTTATCAATTAACAGCTAATGGTGCTCAAGCGACGGAAATGGATAGTCTAGCTGTGTTGGAGAGTACTACAGCTTCTGGATTTGTTCATCTGTTGATTGAAACATCTGCGAAGGTGACTGGTGCCCGCATTCTCTGGCGTTTTCAGGATCAGAACCACTTCTGGAGTATTCTGGCAGATGGGGAACAGTGTAAGCTTCAGATTCTGGATAATGGTAAGTGGGAAATTTTAGCAGCTAGTAATTTGTGGTATCTACAGCCCTCAGCAATCAACTCCTTACAGATATTGGATGACGGTGAGAGCTTCAGTCTGTACCTAAATGCTAAATTGCTGTTTAATAAGCGTTTTACTGATAACCGTCTGCAAAATGCTACAGGCGTTGGTATTGGTGCGATTAAGGCTAACAGTAATTTGTATTTTCGCTGCTTCGAGGCTCATCCACGCAGCATTCCTATCCCCTCTAATCTTAAACTAGGTTCTCCCTGGATGGTGGAAGGTAAGCAAGTGGTGATTAGCGAGGATTTTGCTGGTTCAACTGGAGAATTGCTCGGAAAAACCACAACTATCGGTGGAAAGTCTTGGCACAAGCAAATGGGAGTAGGGGTGATTGAGCTAACTGGCAACAGTGCTGCTAAAGTCCAAGCTAATGCCAAAAATCCTAATCCTGGTCGTACTGCCTACACTGTTGACTGGGATAACCCTAACTTTGTAGATCTACAGATAGAGATTATACCCCCTGGAACTAGGCGAGGGCAGAGAGAAAAAGGTCGTAGCGGGCTGGTGTTTTGGCAAGATGCCAACAACTATATCATGATCAACAACTGGTTAGATGACTGTTACGGTGGTGCCTCAATTTCATCGTTTTTCTATCTCAATGGCTTTGAGGAATTATACGACGCTGTTTGGACGAATGTGGGTGAGCGGGTTTATTGGGGTGTTGCTCACAAGCTCCGTACAGTCTTTGATGGCATGAATTACACTACCTTCATCAACGATGAGCCAGTACTATATCGTGCCCTTACAGACGTTTATCCAGATGCCGTGCCTCTTTCTATTAACCGTGTTGGTATTGTGGCTAATTGGGAATGGGGCAATGATACAGGTAGCGTATTAAAAAACTTGGTAGCAAAGGTATAAGAACATGGTTTTCCAAAATCAAGATGTTACTCTTAGTCAGGGAGTAGGTGCAGGACTAAAGTTCAAAGCTGATAAGTCTAATCGTGATTGTAAAGTAGGTACTTATGAACTTCCGCTTCAGAAAGCTTTACAACGCTACTTAAAACCTGAGGGAATCTTCTACGATATTGGTGCTAATATTGGCTTCTTTACTGTAATTGCTGCTAAGCTAGTTGGAGCTTCAGGACAGGTCTATGCTTTTGAGCCGGTTCCAGAGAACGCTGCTAGGATTTCAGAGAATGTCAAACTAAATGAGTTCTCAAATGTAACCTTGCTGGAAAAAGCAGTTTCCCACACCACAGGAAGTGGAGAGCTGTTGCTAGCACATCATCATGGAGGAGCTACTCTCTCTACTGCTGGTACACCTCCTGATTTGAAGGGAGAAATGACAGTTGATCTCGTCTGTATTGATGATTTAGTCTTACAGAAGACTTTACTACCACCAACATTTGTAAAAGTTGATGTTGAAGGTGCAGAAATTGAGGTTTTAAGGGGAATGGTCCAAACCCTGAATGAATTTAAACCAATCATCATTTATGAGGTAGATGATGGCAATGGCTTGGCTTTCAAACGCAAAAGTGAGGAGATTGCTTCTTTTCTGAGAGCTCTAGGATATGAAATCACCCCCCTAGAAGCAGCCTATCCTAATATTCGCTGGCATGTTGGGCATGCGATCGCTATTCATCCTGAAATGTTACCAGTTATAGGTTAACATTTAGGACTTACGCACTTGCCCTCTAAAGGGTGAGTGAAAAAAGGCGTGGGGCAAGGAGTAAGCAGACGCCCAGACGCCCAGACGCCCAGACGCCCAGACGCCCAGACGCGGAGAATTCAAATCCCACGCAAAATTTCGTTCACCCCCCTCTAAATCCCCATCTGTAAAAAAGCGAAGCATCTGCTAATTCCCCCCAGAGTTGGGGGGCTAGGGGGGCGAAATCAACTCAACTGCGTAAGTACTGACCAAAATCTGGGATTCAAGCCCCGTCCTTCTAGGACTGCTTTGCCAAAAATCCTGGTATAATTAGGAGATAGTCGCCATAGGGCATTGGGAGACTTTAAAGGGACGTGGAGGAATGGTCAGACTACCTCAGTAGCACAACCCAACGAAGCGTAAAGAATCCCCGTCGCTTTAGCGCGGGGAGTATGTCAAATTAACCAGTTAATCCCCAGAATACAAAGATTAAAGACGCGGGGACAAATTGGATGGGGATTTGAACCCAACCAATTTTATGCACCGTATAGACGGTGGGGTATTTAACCCAAATTAATTTCGATAAGTAGGGCTTGGTGAATTAATCTAGAAGGTATACCAGACAATGATTTTGAGACTTTTTTGACCCTTACAAGTGCTTGGTTATAGCATCCAATGGCTAAAAATCATTGCACTTAATAGGAAAATCTCGGAGCTAATCATGGATAATCAGGCTTAGAACTATCGGCTTTTCCCTACTCCCTGCTAAGAGCTCCCTCTCCTTACCACCAGACTTATTCAGCAAACCCTAAGTAATGTAAACTACCCCGGCTCAACCTAGGTTTAGTCGGGGCTTCTATATGTCTATTAAGAGAGAGTTTTAGGACTTACGCACTTAGACAAATAATACCGATTTCATTTATTTAACCTTAATAACAGTAGGTTGGGTAGAACAAAGTGAAACCCAACTCTGACGGGAGCATCTCAGTTTTGCACAAATACCAATAATGGGGGCTGTAACCCCTAATATACTATTATCCAGATCGATGATTTACAAAGGTTAGATGCTCCCACTCTGACGATTATATATGTTGGGTTTCGTTGCCTCATATATATGTTGGGTTTCGTTGCCTCAACCCAACCTACTTAGAAATTGGTTTAAATTTATCAATTTTAATACACTAATATTCAATACTCGAAATACCTCAAGATTTACCTTATAAACTCTCCTTAACAGAGCCAGCATCACTAAAATTAAGTGCATTCAAACAGATTTGAATTCAATTATAAATTCTGCCAATATGGCAACATTGTGTTCAATATTATGTTACTTAGACAACTCTTGTTTTTGCAGATTGTAACAATTTATATGCATTAGATAATTAGTATTGTCAAAGGCCATATTTTCAATTAATATCACTCATTTTTAATGATTCAACAGTTCTTAATCACTTCAATAAAGCTGAAAAGCCCTAATCTAATAGCCTCTATTTTTTTTTAGATAAACCTGCCAAAATGGCAACCATACTCTGGAAATACTAGCTATATTAAACATGTACAAACAAAGTTGAGCTTGCTTCAAGCACAACATAAAACAAAAAGGGAAAAAACAATGATTATTTCTGACCTAAGCTATCTCGAAGTTGTTGAAGAGTCCAATGTTGTTGGTGGTTATGGTGGTGTTAACGTTACCAAGGATGTTGACATTGAAGTTGACGTTGACCTCAACTTCGATGCTAATGTAGACGTCGACATTGACAAAGATATTGATGTCAACTTAGATAGCACTGTAGACATCACCGGCAACTTTGCTCAAGTAATTGGTGATGTTACCGCTATTGGCAACGACTCTTTTGCTGAAATCGACTTCGCTGTTACCGTAACCGATGGTCTTGCTGAAGCTAGCGTAGTTGCTACCGGTGCTGTTGGTTAATAACTCTTAGAATTAAAAGTTGCCCCAACCCGAGCAACTTTTAAGAGAGTCTTTGCCAAGACGATAAATTCCTGAACCTGCTTAATTGTATAAATTAAGCAGGTTTTCATCAAAAAATTTAATAAAAAATTCTAGTTTCTGCTTAGTTATGTATATTTACTTATGCAAACCCTAGCAAGTATCCTACACCCTTACTCAATTGATCAGTTTTTATCTGAGAACTGGACTCAGCGTGGGGTTTTTATCCCTGCGGAAGCGCCTGATAAGTTCAGGCACCTGTTTTCCTGGGAACAACTTAATAATATACTCAACTTTCACAAGCCTCGTAACCCAGAACTACGTTTTGCCTTGAATGGCAAAATTTTACCATCCTCTGATCCTCAAGAATGGATCAAGCACTGCAAACAAGGGGCGAGCTTAGTCCTGAGTCGAATTAACGAAAGGGTTGCGGTGCTGGCTGAGTTAATCTGGGCGTTACAGCAGGAAATCGGTCATCGTAAAGCTCATTTTAATACCTACTGTTCCTGGCCTTCCCAGCAAGGGTTTGACTGCCACTACGACACCCACGAAGTCTTTATTCTTCAGATTGAGGGACAAAAGGAGTGGTTTGTTTTTGAGGATACACTGAAATATCCTCTTCGGGAGGAAGAATTCCATCATCAGAAGCAACCGGAGGGGGAACCTTACATCCAGTGTATTCTTAATCCAGGAGATGTACTCTACATTCCCCGTGGACATTGGCACTATGCTATTGCCCAAGATCAACCCTCACTACATTTGACCCTGGGTATCCACTGCTTTAAAGGTAGAGACTGGCTAGAGTGGCTAGTAGAGGAAATACAGTGGCAGGAGATATGGCGAAAAAATTTGCCCTTAATGCCGGATGGAGATACCACTGAAATTGAAGAGTACGTAAATAATTTGTGCGGGCACTTAACGGCAAATCTAACACAGCAGAAGGGAAAGCTTGCCCAAAAATATACTCAAGCTCAAACACTGGCAAACACTCGCCTGCCACGCATGCAAGAAATTTCTTTACCTTCTCAGGTAGGGTTTGGCCTTTTCGAGCAGGGACTTGAAACTCGCTTAAGGGCACCCAAGTTCCAAAAAGTTCGGGTAGAACCCCTTGCAGAGGGTGGATACCAGCTAGTCACCGCTAACAAAAAAGTCAGTTTCAAGGGTCTAGAACCCAATATAGTAGAAAATCTAGTCAAACATGTGTTTAGCAGCGAAACTTTTACCGTCGGGGATGTTGCCAAGTGGCTACCAGAGTGTAACCTAGACACTACTATCTTGCCGCTACTTTCGGGATTGATTAAAGAGGGAATAATTCTGGTGGATTGAAGGGTACCCCGCTCTACTCCAAGGAAGGAGATTCGAGGTTTATAGTTCACAGTTAATTGTTCATAGTAATCAACTCCCCAAAACTTGCCAAAGTCCTATTGGCAAGTTTTGGGGATTTCTAAGTAGGGAGTGCTACACCCCACTATGCGGCGACAAAAGTGCCGCCAGCAAAATCGTCAGTAAATCCTACTACCTTAGCAATGATTTCAAAGTTGCCACTAACTTGAGTCAAAATAAATGTGTCACTTGCGCTTCCTAAGGAATTGACAAATACACCACCGGATGTATTCACCACGATTTGATCCACGCCGTTCTCGAAGTTAAAGATGTCAGCACGATCGCTGAGACCAAAGCTACCAGAACCTCCTATGTAGAAGGCACTATTGCTATCTCCCAGGACAAATTGATCGGCGTCACCATCAGCCTCACCTACCAATTGATCGATCTCCCCTGCTGCACTGCCCCCACCATTGAAAGTATCAGCACCAATACCACCAACTAGGGAATCATTTCCAAGCCCACCCAGCAGGATATCATTGCCAGCACCCCCAATAAGGGTATCATTACCACCGAGTCCGGTGAGTTCGTCATTGCCATCACCCCCGTCAAGGGAGTCATTACCTTCAGTTCCCGGCAAAACATCGTCTCCGCTATTATCAATTGCTGGAGCAATGAATGTACCAGGAGCCAGGACATCAGTAAAGTTTTGCAACTCAGCAATAATTTCAAAGGCACCGCCGCCACGTGGAACCAAAATAAATCTACTGTTTCCGATGACAGCGGTCGCAACTTGCGCTGGATCGGTCACCTGGATTTTATCAACGCCATTCTCAAATGCTTGGATAATAGCGCGATCGCTTTGACCAAATATATTACCCCCAATTACATTACCGGCACCAGCACTATATAAGAAACCTTCTTCATTGCCAAGGATGAATAGATCTTGAGTACTATCAAGGAATGCTCCTTGACCATCGATTACTCCACTGCCAAGTAAAATATCAATCTCGCCAGCTCTAGTACCGCCACCATTGAGAGTGTCACTGCCTAGACCTCCACGGAGGATATCATTGCCTATGCCTCCAAACAGTTCATCATTACCATTGCTGTCTCTGTTTGCAAGAGCGATACTCCTGCTATCGCCCCCTTCAATGAGGTCATCACCATCTCCCCCGACGATAGTATCAGAACCACCGCCGCCGAATACGGTATCATCACCACTACCGGCATTGATATTATCATTGCCGTCGGCTTCCCCTAAAGCGTCCTGATCCCCAATGATCTGATCATTGCCGGTACTTCCGACGATAAAGTCATTGCCACCCTCCCCGACGAGAGTGTCATCACCTGAACCCCCCAAGATTTCATCATTGTCTGTACCTCCAAAGATTAAGTCTTTGCCTGTGCCTCCCACAATGGTGTCATTATCTGCCCCACCATCAGCGATATCATCACCAGCGTTAGCAAGAATAAGGTCCTTACCTGCACCACCGACGAGGGTGTCACCGCCAATAAATTCGGTGGTTGGAACTGTGCCACTAAAGACGATATTGCCGTCTTCATCTTTAATAATGACCTCTCTGGTTGTACGAATGCTACTATTACTGCCCCCAAGCAGAGTATCGTCACCAGCACCGCCGTCAAGACCATCTTCACCATCGCCCCCATTTAGGATATCATTACCATTTCCCCCTAGGATTTGGTCATTGTCATCGTTGCCGAAGAGTTGATCATCACCATCGCCTCCATCAATAGTGTCATCGCCGTCATCTCCTCGGATGTAGTCATCGCCATCCAATCCCTCCACATTGTCATTTCCACGACGAAGTAAGATCGTATCGGCGGCATTTGTACCCAAGATATCGTCGTCTCCGTTGGTTCCTCTCAGAAAAGCCATAACTTTTTCTATCCTGATTACTACATTAAAATTACGAATCTATATACAACATAAATAGATTGATTCCATTATTTAGCCAATTTGGCAGGAATTTTATAAGGGCAAGATGAATTTTTTTATGACACAATACTATAGCTTTACGCAATCTTTAAAGGAGATATTTTTCTTTAACAAAAGATATGTAAATATAACAATTTTGTTCATATTGTTTACCTCTTGTTAGAGAATTTAAGCAATGCAAAAATAATCTGTTCGAGAATAAAACAGATTAAAAATATCTATCTAAATAGATGTCAATTTGACTGATTTAAAGACTGTTAAGTAGTTGGACTTAAATAAACGTGACTGTGTAAGCAATTATGAAATTGTCCGAATTTACTCTACACCCCACACCCTGCCTTAACCAGCAACTTTTATTTTTGTCCAGGGACTTAGGACTTACGCATTAAGCTTTTATGTTGAGACTGTATCGAGCTTGTAGAGAAAACTTAAGCATTTTTCTCTATAGCCTACACCTACTACCAACTCTTAGCTTTTTATGATAGTGCGTAAGTCCTATTAGTCATGAATTAGGAGCAACTTTTTCCTTGAGTTTAGATCTTTTATTCTTAGATGCCATCAGACTAATTAAAGCAACACAAAGAACTAGCCCTAAAGTGCTTGATGGTTCAGGTGCTTTAACAGTTGCCTCACTTTTTGAAACTCCTACCAAAGTTAAATAGGTGAGGAACTCAAAATCACGCTGATATGAACCCTGAGTGAATACATCAGCTTGTTTGAATCCAGAGTTCAAGTCAATGATATCAAAAGTTTCAACAACATCAATATTGAAGGTATTGCTACTTTGAACAGATAATTGATCATTTCCTTCTATGTTCTCAAGCTTTCCGGAGGCTGAGAAGAAGTCAAAGATAATTGGATCGCTGTCAGGGTTACTCCTTCCAAGCAAGAAGAAGGATATATCAACAGCAGCCTTAGTAGATACTTTAGAAGTTGAAGTTTCAAGATCCAAAAACGTATTAAAGTCAAAGGAAAAGGTTTCAGTTGAACCTGACTCTGGATTAATTAAGAAGTTAGCCAGGACTTTCGACTCAACTTCTGACTCACCCAAGTAATTTGAACCATTACCAAAGGCTTGATTCTCAGCATCGCTAGAAATAGTGCCTGAGCCAAAGCTGGGTGGGAAAAAGGCGAAAATATTTGAGTCTGCTTCAGCAACAACAGAGCTTCCTTGAGAAGAGGAACTAGCTAATTCCTCTCCAGAATTTGAATCCTCTGGTGTCACTGCCAAAACATTGAAGTCAGCTGACACAGAAGATGACTCAGCACTATGACTAAAGTTAAAAAGATTGAAGGTTGAACTAGAAGATGCGAAACTGGCAGCTAGACTGGGCGCAGCAACCAATGTAGAGCTCGCTACCAGAGGAGTAAAAAGTAAAAGGAAATTCCTGTTGATCACAGTAGCTGATTTCATAAACAAACCTGTCTCTCTCTAAAGGTATAGATACATCTTAAGACAAAAAACGAGGATAAATGTCAAAAATATGTAAATTAATCACTTACTTATTAAAGACGCATTAAACTTAATTTTTCACTCCCAGAATACTGTTGTTTTTTGGCGATCAAAGCGCTCAAATATACTTGCTAAGTGTTATATCAAATATTAAGTGGGTAGGTATAAATAAATATAATACAGGCAGAGTATACTTTGCAGTATTAGGTGTACGACTTTGCCATCCTACCGTTTAACCGGCAAGCCTTTTAGCTTATATATCCCTACTAATTAACTTCTGTTTTTAACCCTATCTATTATCTACTTGGTAAAGGCTTTGCTTTCCGGAAAATTCACTTAGCATATAGTCATCATCTTTGATTGATGAACTTAGTCAATTGAAATAGTCAGGACTTACGCAGTTGAGTTGATTTCACCTCCATAACCCCCCAAATCTGGGGGCAAATGCGTAAGTCCTAATAGTGAGTAGGAACTTAAAATTTGCAATTACTTTTTAATTTGCATTTTTACACATAGCTGCTGCCCTTATGCTCAGTTAGCTATTCACAAATGCTTTAGGACGGCTATAGTCACTAAATTGATATTTTTCATCCAATTTATTATATGGTCAAGAGAAAATCAACCATATCTTAACAATCTAAATATTTGTAAAGTACTGCCAATTTGGCAACATAGCCAAGGTAGATATAGTTTTTAATTTCTGGAGATAGATTAGTTTTCGTATATCTAAGTAGGTGGGCATTACTATTTGTTGTTAAAGCAAGGTAGAGGGCAGAGGGCAGAAGGGAAGAGGATTTGACGTTCTTAACAGTTGTTGACATAGCTTCGTTCATTTGTGCTTACCTACTTACCTAATCAAGTGTGTAGAAAAGGGGATTAGTTATCATGCCTCTGAATTTATTGGATTTTCTTACCTCTGGGTTCAGGAGTGCATCTAGCCACGTTAGTGCTTTCATCAAAGGTATTGGTACGCAAAACAGTATTTATGCAACTATAAATTCTCCTAATCAAGAAAATGACAGTGCTGGTGCCAGTATCAGTACAGATACCAGTACTCTCAAGCTCAATAGCATTAATGGAAGTGAAATAGCTACCCCCTATATAGAAGGAAGCAGCAGTTCGAGCAGTACTCGCTCTTCCGTAGTAAGTAATGGTAACAATAGTACCGCTACTGTAAGTGCGAGTACTGGAATGACCACTATTAGCATTACCAGCAGCAATGGAAATGATACTCTGCTGGGTGGAGAAGGGAATGATGTCTTAACTGGTGCAGAAGGTGACGATGTCTTATTCGGTGGTTTGGGTACAGATACACTTACAGGCTTAAATGGTGGCGATACATTTGTCCTCGAACCATCAATTGCCAACCCGATAATTGACCCACTTCTGGCAGATGTGATCACTGACTTCAATGCAGCTCAAGGAGATAAAATTGCTCTCACTGGGGGAATATCAAAGGATAATATTTTACAAAGAAGTAAGCAAAGCCCACGTCTTTGGTGCGTGGGATGTAGCGTTAAGGCTTTTAAGCCGCGTTAGCTGTTTGGTTGATCCTCGATTGTAGACATACTATCATAAACAGCATGAAGGCTTTAAAGTTCAAGCTATACGCTCACAAGCGCAATCGATATCTCAAACGGTCGCTCAATGCTGCCGGAGTGATCTACAATCATGCGATTGCCCTCCACAAGCGGTATTATCGAATCTGGGGTCAACACTTGAGCTGTGCCAAGCTTCAAAAACATCTTGCCAAACTCCGCAAGCGTAATCGGTTTTGGCAACTAGTAGGTTCCCAAGCTGTGCAAGACATTTGCCAGCGCATCGAGAAAGGGTATCAGCGATTTTTCAAAGATCACAAAAAGGGGGCAAGACCACCAAATTTTAAGAAAGTAAAAAAGTACAAATCCTTAACTCTTAAGCAAGCAGGCTATAAATTCTTGGGAGGAAATCGTCTCAAGATTGGAAAGCGTGTGTATCAATTCTGGAACTCTAGAGCAATTGAGGGAATTGTTAAAACCTTGACTATTAAAAGAACTCCTTTAGGGGAGCTATTTGTGAGCGTCGTGGTGGAAAACATTGCAGAACCTACAATTAAAGCCGAGACGAGTAGAATCGCTGGTTTTGATTTTGGTCTTAAAACTTTCCTGACTTGTTCGGAAGGATTCAAAATTGAATCGCCTCAATTCTTGAAGCAATCACTCAATAAAGTTCGCAGTGCTAGTAAACAGCTGTCTAAAAAGCTTAAAGGTTCCCAAGGTAGAAAAAAAGCCAGATTAGATCTGGTTAGGCAATACGAAAAAATTTTCAATTGTCGCCGTGACTGGTTCTGGAAGCTAGCACACCAACTCACCAACAGGTTTGATGTTCTGTGTTTTGAGAGCTTAAACCTTAAAGGAATGCAAGGTCTTTGGGGGCGAAAAGTATCTGAGTTAGCTTTTGGAGAATTTTTGCAGATTTTAGAGTGGGTTGCTCTCAAAAAAGGTAAATCAGTTGTCTACATTGACCGATGGTATCCGTCGAGTAAAACCTGCTATCACTGTGGGCATGTTTTAGAGTCTCTGGATTTAGAAGTTCGTCGTTGGCGTTGTCCGTCTTGTCAAGTAGAAAACGACCGAGATGGGAATGCGGCATTAAATATTAAGAGGGTTGGGAGTTCAACCCTAGGTGTAGGAGATGTTAGACAGGCTGTGCCTGCAATCTCTGCTTGATGCCTGAATCCCACGAATTCAATTCGTGGGAGTGGCTCAATAGAAGTATTTGATTCTAATGGTGATAGCAATGCTGACGCCACCTTAGTTAAACTCCCTGACATTGACAGTGGCAGTATTCTAGGTGTGGTTCTGGGAAGTGTTAATGCAGTCGGTGAATCTACTTTAACTAGTGCTGATTTTATCACTCTCTCTTTAGAAGACCTCCAGGCAATTGGTCTACCAGGCGAAATATTCCTTGCTGGTACCGATTTGCTCAATGCATCAGATACTATCCTACTCCTAAGCTGAGGTAGCAAGGGAAATTTAAAAGCTAATCAAAGGAACAGGCAAAATGCTTGATATTTCAAATTTACCTATTGAGCCAAATGAAATTATTAACTCTTTGAAAAGAGATGTACAACTGAGGCAAATATCTCAGAAACTCTTATATCGCAGAGTTGTTGAGCAAGCTGCTACTGAAAGAGACATTATAATCACACCAGAAGAGATTCAGACTGAAGTAGATAGAGTGCGTCATGAAATGCGGCTGGAGAAGGCTTCAGACACACTGACTTGGCTGGCATCTCAGATGATTACACCAGAAGATTGGGAAGCTGGAATTCGCGATCGCTTATTAGGAAAAAAATTATCTGAATCTTTATTCTCTCAAGAAGTTGAAAAGTTTTTTGCTCAAAATCGGTTGAATTATGAGCAAGTATCGCTATATCAAATTATTGTTGAAGATGAAAAAGTAGCCCAAGAGCTTTTCTATCAAATTGAGGAGCAGGAAATCAGTTTTTATGAGGCGGCTCACTTTTATGATCTAGACGAAGAACGCAGGCGTCGCTGCGGTTATGGAGGAAAGCTTTACCGCCGCCAGTTAGCTCCAGATATTGCCTCTGCTGTATTTGGTGCTTCGCTAGGAGAGTTAATTGGACCGATGAATATAGAGCCAGGTTATCGTCTTTTAATGGTTGAAGAGTTTATCCCTGCTGAATTAACGCCTGAAATACATCAAGAAATAATAAATCGGATGTTTAGGGAGTGGCTAGAAAGTGAGTGTAACTATCTAATCCATAACCAAATTATATGAAAAACTCCAAAGAGTATTGTTGCCATTGTGGCGAATAAAATAGACCGCGATGTTGCCACTTTTATAGTGGCAAACATCGCAGTCTTAGCACTTTGAAAACAGAAATGTGGGAAAACCAGCACTATAAAGCAAGCACGGGTGAGCGAAAAAAAGAGTGGGGAAATAAGTAAGTAGACGCGGAGACGGGGAGAATTGAAATTCCAACCAAAATTTCGTTCACCCAGCAAGCACTATAATGTGACTTGCAATCAGTGTTGGTTGGAATTCACGCGAAAACGAAGTCAGAAGCACTGAGGTCCGTCACATTTACACCTTCAAATAGAACTTCTCCACCATAATTTGAGTGGAACAAAGCACCGTCTTGAGTATCGACGATCCGACCTTCATAGAGTACACTATTCCACCAATATTCAGAATCAATATGACCCCAACCCCGGAATTCTATCTGATCTTTACCTACCTCGAAGTCTGTAATAACATCATGCTCACCATATCGCAAGCTCTTCCAGATTTCAAAAACAAAATCGTCATGACCTTCACTACCAGTCATAACATCACTGCCATTACCACCAATAATGACGTCATCGCCTTCACCACCAACTAGGGTGTCATGACCATATCCTCCACGTAAGATATCGTCGTCAAAACCACCATGGAGTTTGTCATTGCCAGAACCACCCCTAAGTGTATCATCACCCTGACCCCCTTCGAGAGTATCATCGCCTTTTTTTCCTGTAAGGAAGTCATCACCTAAGCTGCCATAGATTTTGTCAGCATATCTGCTTCCCTCGAGATAATCATCCCAGATTGTGCCAGATTCTACATCCTCGCCCAGGTTATCGATTAAATTATCCCCCAGTAATTTAACCATACTGGTATTAATTTCCACTATAGCTAGCTTCGTATCGCTGCTAAAGCTACGTTCATAATTGCCTGTGGCAAAGCCAGTGACAAAGTCAAAATCATTATCACCATTAACATCAGACTCCCCATCAGAAAAGAAGCTAACATTACCGCTAGAACCAGACATCAGTGTGCCTGTTTCCTCAGAAGAGATTAATTTACCTTTGAAACCCCAAAAATCTATTAATGTGGAATTTTCAACACCATTTGAGATGTCTAACACTGCGAAAGTAGTTTTAGACTTTGCCAGGGAATATTCAGCATCTGGATCTTCAATCTCTTTGGCTAATAAATCCAAATCTGCTGTAAAATCGAAAGAAAAGGACTGACCTGCTGCAATGTCAAAATTAGCAATTACTTTGGTTTCACTGCTGCTACTTACCTGAAAAGCCCCTTCTTCACCAACTGCAGTGTTTTCAGTAAACAAATCAGTGAAAGCTGGGTCATTGATAAAAGTTGCATCAGCCTCGGCAATTGCCGCAGCCACACCACCGTTGACCAGAATATCAAAATCGATGGAAGTTAAACTTCCTGAAGAGCTTTGACTATAGTTGAAGAATTGAGCACTTCCTGTAGCTTCAGCAAAGTTAGGATTTGGATTAGGACTTAGATCAATTGGTTCTAAAAATACAGTCTCTGATGCCATAAAATTCTCCAATTTTGATGTTTAATGTGTCAAAGATATGATGCTATAAGTAGAACTTCTTTCTGTAGATTTAACCCATTTACTAGTTTTCAACGGCAAAACTAGCAATCATCTCCAAAGCATCATCTTCAGCCGACTCTGTAATCTTGTTGAAATAGAGAATTGGAAGCTGAGTCTTGGCTAAAAATAGTCTCAGCTCAGGACAAGGGAGATAGTTGATAGACATAAAACTTAATTAAAAATTTCATTTTTTCTACCTTATTTACTTTGCTCAAATTGCTGGAATTGTGGGTAATAAATAGTCATCAAGGTAGGAAATTGATTATATGAGATTGTTGATTGTTAACTTATTCCATAGTTGCAAGCATGAACTTTTGGGAATAATTGAAAATCTCGAATATAATCAGTTTTTTACTGCCTTGCTAAAAATTCTAAAACATATTCATTTAATCAGTGTAAAGATACAGTAATTATGTAGATATACTATTTGAAAATTTTGTGAATTTAGTTCAAAGGCCTAATAAGATACTCTTCACTAAAAAACGTTCATTAGCGAAAAACATCTTCTAGTTTTAGTTAAAATTATTTGTTTGACAAAATAATAAATCATTTAGGAGTATTAGCTGGTTCAGAAAGACTGAATCTTAAAATATAACTTTACATTAATATAACTTTACATAATAAAAGAGCATGATTCTCAATCATTTTCCTGTCAGTTTAACCAAACCAATACCACTAAAGTACAAACCAAGCACAGCCCCAGCTAGCAAGCTTTGAGTAAGGGGATCAGTAGAGGGTGTCAACACGGCTCCCAAGACAGCTGAACCCAAGACAACTGTGCGCCAACCTGAAAGCATTTGTCCAGAGGAGATAATTCCAAAAATGCCAAGTAGCAACTGAATAATCGGAACTTGAAAAGCTAAACCAGTGCTAAACATCAATAACAGCACAAATTCAAAATATTTGTCAATTGACCACAACTGTTCAACCACATCTGCTCCATAGTTGATGAAAAAGTTCAGAGCAGCCGGAATTAGAGCAATATAGGCAAATGCCAAGCCAACAAAAAACAGGACACTTGAACCTAAAACTATAGGGGCAATTAAACGTCGTTCGCGGCGAGTCAGTCCCGGTAGGACAAATTGTATAATTTGGTAAAGAACAAAGGGACTAGCAACAAGCAAGCCACTATATCCAGCCACTTTCAGGGAGACAAAAAAGTATTCTCCTGGTGCCAGCTGTAGAAACTTAACGCCCTGCGCTGGGATTTCCAGCAACTGGACAATAGGCTTAACAATCACAAAACAGACAGCAACACTCAAAACTATAGCAATTAGGGCAGAGAAAATTCTCTGCCGCAATTCCTCTAAGTGTTCAAAGAGGGACATCTCGACATCATGGGGCAAATCATCGAGTTCTTCCTCTGTAAGGGTTTCTGAGGTCTTATCAGCTGTAGTCTCTACTTCTGAAGGAGGCGTCATCTGTATGGTTAGCTTCAAGGAACGCTAACTATTGTATCGGTTGAGGCATATAGATACCAGCGCATCAATAGTCTTTGCTACAAAATTCAAAATCCAT
Organism: Symploca sp. SIO2E9; assembly: GCA_010692645.1. Taxonomy (GTDB): domain Bacteria; phylum Cyanobacteriota; class Cyanobacteriia; order Cyanobacteriales; family Coleofasciculaceae; genus SIO3C6. The sequence continues at coordinate 4,878 of JAAHGS010000030.1, read as the reverse complement.
AAATCAAATTAAAATACAAACCATCATCCTGAATATTATCACCACGATCATCTAGATCAATAAAGGGCAATCCATAGTCCAGCCGAATATTAAGTTTAGGCGTTGGCTGCCATAATACTCCTAAACCTGCACCGAGCAAAAAACGCTGATCAAGTAAAGGGTTAGGATTATCTGATACATTCCAAATCGTTCCTAAATCAATAAAAGGTGCTACCTGAAATATAGAATTTCCCGCCTCATTGCGAGCCAACGTAATACGGTCTTCAATCGAAAAACGCAAACCATTATCGCCTGAACGGACATTCTGTCGATAACCCCGTACTGATTGCCCGCCACCAATTACAAATTGTTGAGAGGGTAGGAGGCTATCCGGCGTCAACTGCAAATCTAACTGCACAATTAACAACTGATTATTAGTGAGTCGCTCTACTCTTTGCCCTTGAATTAACCAACTGAAAAAATGCCCATCTGGAATTGGCTCATCATTGGTAGTAGCATCAAATAAGCCCGTACCAAAGCTAAACTGTGACCGAAAAGACCAGGCTCCTTGAAGATCCCGAAGAATATAATCTTGAGTAAATTTCAACACACTAGTGCGACTAATACCATCTTCATCGGGACCAATTCCAAAGGGGGTAGGTTGATCAAATACAAATGTCTGACCATCCTGAAAAGTGAATCCTAAAGAGAGAGCAAATTCTTCACGGGGAGAACGTACTAACGGCTGGCGATAGCTGATTTCATACCGCTCAGACTCTCCCTCAATATCAAATTCTTCTAAGGATGACTGAGTGATTTGGTTGCGATTGATATCTCCACTCAATCGTAAGGTTCCATTCATCGGATTGAGCGGCGCACTATAGATAAAATTAAAAATATCTGAGCCATCTTCAAAAGTGAAGTAATAATTGCCTGCCAACTGATCTCCAAGACCAGTTAAGTTACTATAGCCTAGATTTATTCCTGTACGTTCTGAACCAATACTAGGGGCAGAATAGTTGTCAAAGCTCAAACTTACTTCCAAAGGATCCGCCTCAGTAACTTTAACAGTGAGAATACTCTTACCTTCCTCCTCTGCCTCTTTCAGTGTTGCTTCTACATTCTCCAATAGAGGATCAGCTAGAAGTAGTCTTAACTGATTTTCTAGTTTTTCTACATTTAGCGGAGAATCTGTTCCCAGTTTAATTCGACTTCGGATATAAGAGTCATTTAGTCGTCTCTTCCTGTTCTCTTCATTCCATTCAATTTTAATATTATTATCCGGAATTGTCCCTTCAATGATATCAATCTTAAACTGACCGTCTTCAACTTGTTTAGAAATAGCTCTTGATGTCAGGTAACCTTGATTGAGGTAAAGTTCAGTAATTTTATTTGCGACTTTTTGGGATTCTTCCCCTGTGACAGGGCATTTCTTAGGAGATAAAGTAGTAATTGCTTTGATTTTTTTCTCCAAAATAGTATTTCCTGTAAACCTAATCATGCAACCTTTATTAGATTCTTCTGTCGACTGACTTTCAGCTGCTTGTTGAGGTTGAGCAGAATCATGCTGTGGAATTACTTCAACGGGACGTTCTTCTGGAAGAATTGGAGGAATAGTTACGGCACTCGCTATATAGAATGGTGTGAACATCAATGTTAGCAACAGTCCGGTTTCAGTAGATAGATAATATTGCCTAGATAATCTTAGATTATCTCAAACTCTAATTGAGAAGTTTCTAAAAAATTGTGTGTAAAATGATCCACCACATTCGTATCGCTAAGTTCCAAATTATAGAAATCTACAAACTCATGTTCAAAATAGGGGCCAGCGTGCCAAGTCCCCACTTCTAACTTAATAAAGCAATTACCTGGAATGCGGAAAGCTTTCATTTCTTCCAAATTCGGTTGCTCAGAATTATTAGGAGGTGCAACCGTAATTAACCAGTCTTTACCTTCCAGGGAACCTAAACATTGAGTACATTGAATATGGCGGGTGATTTGGTGAAACTTGCGACCCCTTCTATGCAGCCGCATAATATAAAATCGAGGAGTTCCATTCTGGAGATTGAGCTGAGCATCCTCCTTATCGTAGGGCTTACCATCGCCAGAAGCAAAAATTGCTTGACCATAACGCCCGAAATTATCAGTTGTAACTAATTGTGCCTGCAATTGTTGAACGGTCTTAGCTGTAGTCATCAATTTCCTCTCTCGTGATCAGTAATGCCCAGCGCAGCAGGAAGCCTACACTTACCTAATAGCTGTTAACTTGCCCTGATCAGCATTTATACCTTCTCTAAAAAATTTTACTTCTTAGAAGGTCAGGTTTCTGCATCCTGCCCTGTAAATTTCACAACCGATTGTTGAGGCTTATTCTGATCCAGTTGCTTAACAGCTCCCAAGGAGCTACTGAACTTGGGAGCTTCCGCCGGGACGCTAAACTGTTGGTTATTTATGGTTTTTAATAACAACAGGACTTACGCAGTTGAGTCGATTTCGCCCCCCTAACCCCCCAAAACTCGGGGGATGGAGGGAAAAAGAGTTTAAGTCCCCCGCCCCCCTAACCCCCCAAAACTCGGGGGAATTAGCGGATGCTTCGCTTTTTTTCCAATGGGGATTTAGGGGGCAAATGCGTAAGTCCTAAACAATTCTTGCAAGGGGATAACTAGTGCGGTGAAGATTCTGTTAGTGGAAGACGACGAAGGTTTTACCGAAGTAATCAAGCAGGCTCTGAGTTCTCAGCATTATCTTGTAGACCTAGCAAATAATGGTCAAGCGGGTTGGGAACTAGCAGAATCATTTGAATACGATTTGATCTTGCTCGATTGGATGTTGCCGAAACTCAATGGCATTGACTTTTGCCAAAGGCGACGGCAAATGGGCGATTGCACTCCTATTATCCTGATGACAGCCCAGGATAACAGCACTAAAAAAGTTGCAGGCTTAGATGCTGGGGCAGATGACTATCTAGTTAAGCCCTTCGAGGTGGAGGAGTTATTAGCCAGGATTAGAGCTTTGCTGCGTCGAGGCTCTTCCTCTGGGATGCCTGTAATCGAGTGTGCTTCTCTGCGTCTTGACCCTGTTCAGTGTCAAGTAACATACGAAGGTAAACTTTTACACCTAACTCCTAAGGAGTATGCCCTATTGGAGTTGTTTTTGCGCAACCCTCAGCGCATATTTAGCCAAAGTGCGCTGCTAGATCATCTCTGGTCCTTTGAAGAACCTCCTTCAGAGAATGCTGTCAGAACACAGATTAAAGGTTTGCGAAAAAAACTCAAGCAAGTGGGAGCAGCAGGTGACTTAATTGAGACAGTTTATGGATTGGGGTATCGGCTCAAATCAGAAGTTGAAAGTCGAGGTATACAACAGGAGCAAAAGAACCAGGGCTCTCCTGAGAAAACTGTTAGTGTCGGCTCTCAAACAAATAAGCTCTCGGGACTAGCTGCTATTTGGGAACAGTACCAATCGAAATATATTAGTCGCATTAGCACCTTGGAGCAGGCCCTAATCGCTTGGCAAGAAGGCAATCTCACTCAAGAAGTGCGGCAAGAAGCTTTAAAGGAAGCGCATACCTTGGCAGGTTCCTTAGGTAGCTTTGGTTTTGCTCAAGCCTCTGGGCAGTGCCGCGAGCTTGAGCAAGTATTTAAATCCGGAGAACTCGAAACTCAAATAATTGTAGAGCGCCTGTCTAAATTAGCTCTGCTGCGGCAAGAACTAGAGACGGGGGTAAGCACAGAAGCTACTAAGACCAAATTATCTACACAAGTTGTATCTGACCAAACAGATGCACAAAAGCAAAAACCCTCTCAGGCACAGATTCAAAACAGTAAAGGACAAAAGGAAATTATTTCTACCAAGGCAATTCCTACTCACAAATCCTTACTCCCTAAAACTTTTAAGCAGCAACCGAGACTGTTAATTATCGACGATGATGTGGCCCTAGCTCAGGCACTAGTATTAGAGGCAATAGGCTGCAAAATGAAGGCAGAAGCTGCTTGTGACCTACCCCAAGTCAGAAAAGCGATCGCTCTGAGACCCCCTGATGTGATACTACTGGATCTGTGCTTTCCCGACTCAACTGAGAAGGGTTTTGAACTCTTAACCCAACTTAAAACTACTCAGCCATCAGTACCTGTCTTGGTATTTACTGCTCAAGAGAGTTTTGAGGACCGGGTGCGGGTGGCTCGTTTAGGGGGGCGCTGCTTCCTACACAAACCGATGGAACCGACTCAAGTGATTGCAGCCATCACTCAAGTCTTACAAAAATCCAGTTCACCATTAGCTAAGCTGCTCATTGTGGATGATGACCCTCAGATGCTTGAATTTCTGAATATCCTACTATATCCCTGGGGATTTGAGCTGATTTTACTAGATGAACCACAACATTTTTGGGAGATTTTAGAAGCATGTACTCCCGATTTACTGATTCTAGACCTTGAAATGCCAGAGTTTAGTGGTCTGGATCTGTGCCAGGTGGTGCGCAATGAACCCCGTTGGCAGGATTTACCAGTACTGTTTCTCTCGGCTCACACAGATGCTAAGACAGTGCAGCAAGTGTTTACAGCAGGTGCAGATGACTACGTACAAAAACCAATTGTAGGACCGGAACTAATTGCCCGCATACTCAATCGCATCGAGCGAAGTCAACTCCGACGTAGAATTTCGGTAGGGAGAATCAGGTGAAGCTTGAGCAGTGTTGCTTTAGTGCTTTTTTACTTAAAAACACGACGTTAAAGGAACTCCAAGAAATAAATTATCCAATTTACTTGGAAATATTACCTAAAGAATCTTCTCCCCATCTCCCCCTCTCCCCATCTCCCCATCTCCCCATCTCCCCATCTCCCCCTCTCCCCCTCTCCCCATCTCCCCATCTCCCCATCTACCCATCTCCCCCTCTCCCCC
>JAAHGS010000003.1:156714-202891 GCA_010692645.1 Symploca sp. SIO2E9 | reverse complement strand
GGGGGGGGGGGGGGGGGGGGGGGGGGGGGGGGGGGGGGGGGGGGGGGGGGGGGGGGGGGGGGGGGAGGGGGGGGTGGGGAGAGGGGGGGATGGGGAGAAAGTTTGAAGAATTCTGGTGCAAACAGAAAAAATAAGCTTGAAATACACAACTATAGCAATTCTCTTTCTTTGTGAAATACACTTCATTTTCTTACCTATTCCCTATTCCCTATTCCCTATTCCCTATTCCCTGTTCCCTATTCCCTGTTCCCTATTCCCTATTCCCTGTTCCCTAAAACCCAGACGAGTCTACCTCATCAATGTGAGAAACGCTATAAACTTAACGCTTATTTAATTCCTAGGAGCCAGATGCCATTTCAACCAACTCCACACAAACGGAATTGAGGAATTCTTTATCCACGTGCTTGGGCAGATTGGTGTTTACTTGCTTAATTTCCTCAAACAAATCATCAGCAGTTTCCTTCACCTCTTCATAGGAAACCTCCCCCTGTCGAATCAATAGGAGGTAGTCAGCATCGCCAACTTTCTTCCTGTTGACTTTAAGTACACCTTCTGTGAGAATTTCAATACCCATCCGTAGCAAACGAATGCAATGACTCATGTGCTTGCAATCATAACCACACTTGAGTTCCAGTGCTTTACGTTCTAGGTTTCTACCCTGCTGCCATCGAGAATAGGCATCCCATTGGTTTAGTGCTTTGCGATAAGCCTGGGAAACGTGTAGTAAATGGATAAATTCATCTTTTGCCCTAGTATAGGCTTGCACTTTGGGTAGTATTTTTTCTGGTAGGGGGTATTGCTTGATAATTCCTTTGAAGTCGATGCGTTCAACTAATAACTCATAGAATTCTTGGGATGGTTCCATGAATTCAATACAGTCACGGACAAGCATATAAAGAAACTCAAGGAAGGCATGCATTTCTCCCTTAGTTAAAGGTCGATAGTCGTCATCATTGAGTCCAAAATCTTGGGGAATAGGCTTTTTTGCAGGAGGATTAAGTAGCCACTTTCTATGAGTGTCAACCCTCTTGATTTGAGAGTAGGCATAGCCAACAAAAGAACCCCTGACTTTCTGAGATAGAAATTCCTGACGATAGGAAAGCAGGCGTGAACCCACTGGAGAAATATAGAAATAAAACTCCGGTTCTAACCACAGTGTCTCTAAAATATTAGGGTTATTATTAGCAATCAGTGATAAAAACTTTCTGAGTTCATAAACTACGCAATCTTTGATACCGTCGAGATAAGGGAATTGCCCACTTCCAGGCTCACTATCCCAACCCCTATCCTTTTGCTCAATAGACTTAAATCCCAAGTAGTACTCTTTCGGAGCAATGAACACGCCTTTATAGTCTTGATCCGAGGTTGCGATCGCTGTACCATAAGCATTACTACCAGTAAGACCAAGTAAGATCATTCCGGACTCGACAGCAACTCTTTGCATCCGTCTACCTTGTCACTCTTGCACTACAGGTGTAGCACATGATTTAAGGATTGTCCTTGCTCTCACTGGCAATTCATTCATCCCCAACCGTAGGGGCGCACCGACGTGCGCCCTCTACCGACGTGCGCCCTCTACCGACGTGCGCCCTCCACCGACGTGCGCCCTCTACCGACGTGCGCCCTCCACCGACGTGCGCCCTCCACCGACGTGCGCCCTGCACCGACGTGCGCCCTCTACCGACGTGCGCCCTGCACCGATGTGCGCCCTGCACCGACGTGCGCCCTCTACCGACGTGCGCCCTGCACCGACGTGCGCCCTCTACCGACGTGCGCCCTCTACCGACGTGCGCCCTCTACCGACGTGCGCCCTCTACCGACGTGCGCCCTCTACCGACGTGCGCCCTCTACCGACGTGCGCCCTGCACCGATGTGCGCCCTGCACCGACGTGCGCCCTGCACCGACGTGCGCCCTGCACCGACGTGCGCCCTGCTATCATGCAGCGTCGAATGTTTGTTGTCTTACTCGCAAGCGTTATCGCACTGTTGACAATCTTTACACCTGTTTTGACTCAAGGACAGTCTGGTATTCAGATTCTCTATGCCCTCAAACCCAACAGTCAATTATCATATTACAGCTATAGTGGTTTACCGGATATCAATAACTTCCACAATAGCGGCAATGAGAAAGTGATTTCAGGCGACTGGAACATATACCAGAATATTTTCTAAGGGCTGTCATGAATTGTAAGCTAAAAAATAAACCAAAAAAACTAGGGCATGAAACCTAAATCCTTCCCAGATATATGTTGGATTTCGTTGCCTCAACCCAACCTACAAATACTACTCTAATTTACTAAGAGGTGTTGTACTTTATTTAAGTGAAAACTGCTATAAATCTTGTCGTCATTTAGTCCTCTTTGAGAGGACTTTCGCTATGAGCCTGGGGTTTAAACCCCAGGTAGTCTTTGTCTGTTATTCCCTTCCCTACTCCAAGCAAGCCTTTAACTTCTCAGCCAATACTTGCACATGAGGTTCATTATACATAGAAGAATGACCACCAGGGACATAATGAAGATCCAAACCTCCACCAGCTAATTTACCCCAGCCCATATCAGGATTTCCTGGTGCTAAGTAACTATCAAGAGCTCTAAACATAGTCACGCGACCAGGATAAACTTTAGGTACATAATCTATCCTGGCTTGATTATTAGCTGCACTAGCGCGAAAATCGAGGAGTTTCTTAGGTATAGGACGTCCAATCGCTAAGTAAAAACTACAGGTGAGCTTTCGCCACGCTATCGTAAATCTTTGAGATGGCTTTTTGAACCTGTCTTTAATCCTATTGATGAGCCAGATACTCTTATTTCTTACCTGCTCTCGAAGATATTTGATTTTTTCTTGGGGTGGAAGGGTTAACAGATTTTTCAAATGACTAGAAACTCCCTGACGGGGTGTTGAAATTTTGGAAGAATCATCTGGGCCGAGGGTATCAAATAAAGCCAATAAACCTACTTTTTGTCCTTGAGCATGAAGCTGTTGAGCCATCTCGAAGGCAATGGCACCTCCAAAAGATATGCCTGACATGAAATAAGGTCCCTCAGGCTGAACAGTTCGCATTTCTTGAATATAGTAAGCCGCTAACTCCTCAACCTTAATATTGGGCATTGCCTTTTGTTCATCCAAAAGATTTTCGATCGCCAGCTTATCCACTAGTCCATAAATAGGTTGATCCAAACCCAGATGAACTGATAAAGGGCGATACCATCTCATATTTGTGCCGAGATAGTGGATAGCAAATAAAGGTGTTTTTGAACCTTTTGGTTGAACTGGCACCAGGGAAAATCCAGAAGTTGAGGAGTCCTCTTGAGTAATAATTTTGGCTAGTTCTTCAACTGTTGGTGCCTGAAAAATAGTGGGAAGGGTAAGATTTTTATTGAAGGCTTTCTCAATTTCAGCTATCAGACGTACAGCTACTAAGGAGTATCCCCCCAACTCAAAAAAGTTGTCCTTAATACCAATGGGGCGGATGTCCAAAACATCTTCCCAAAGTTTGGCTAGTTTAATTTCGATTGCATCTCGGGGCGCGACAAAGTTCTTTTCCCGCTCCAAGGCTTGCTCAGAGGCTGACTTTGGTGCTGAGTTAAGCCTCATTGTTTGCAGTTGCTGTTGCTGGGCTTCACTCAAAGGCAGCAGTAGAGACAGAGGTTGCTCTGGATTGGCAACAACCTGCTCTAGCACGGTTTGAAAGTGCTCTAGCATCTGGTTGATTGTCTTCTCCTCGAACAAATCAGTGTTGTATTTGAATGTTCCCGTTAACGTACCAGCTTCCTCCACCATCGACAGGGACAAATCAAAATCTGCCATGCCGTTATCAATATCTACCGCCTCTACCTCTAGCCCAGGCAATTTCGGTACCTGTTGGGGAGTATTCTGAAGTACAAACATCACCTGAGAAAGAGGTACTTTACCTAAATCCAGGTGACTCACTAACTGCTGCAAGGGCAAATCCTGATGAGCATAGGCTCCAGATGCCCCTTGACGTACCTGAGCCAGCAACTCTTGAAAACTGGGGTTACCAGAAAAATCAGTGCGCAAAATTAGCAGATTGACAAAGTATCCTACTAATCCCCGTAGTTCTTTACGATTGCGGTTAGCAATGGGAGAACATACAAACAGGTTATCCTGCTCTGTGTAGCGGTGCAGTAGAATTTTAAAAGCTGCTAGTAGTGTTGCAAATAGAGTTGCTCCCTCCTGACGGCCAAGAGTTTTAATCGATTCGGTTAGCTCCTTACTGAGGACAAACTTTTGGCAAGCACTACCACGCTTAGGAACAGCTGGTTGAGGATGATCTGTAGGTAAGTGTAACTCACCGATTTTACCCCCAAGCTGCCCTTTCCAGTAAGAAAGTAACGCCTCTAAAAACTCCCCCTGCAACCATTGCCGTTGCCAGGGGGCGAAATCTGGATACTGGATGGGGAGCTCGGGCAAGGGGGAGGGTTTGTTGTCAGCGAAGGCTTCGTAGAGGGTTGCTAGTTCCTTAAACAAAACTCCTTCTGACCAACCATCAAAGACAATATGATGGATATTGAGGAGTAGTATATGTTGGGCTTCTCCCAGTTTGAGCAAACTCGCCCGAAACAGTGGCTCTTGAGTGATTTCAAAAGGCTGCTGTGCTGACTCAGTAGCTAATTGCATTGCCCGAGTCTCTCGCTCCTGAGTTGGTAAATCTTGCAAATCTACCACCGATAGATTCAAATTTACAGTAGGAGCGATTACTTGGACTGGTTTGCTCTCGACAGAGGAAAAGTTAGTTCGTAAGGCTTGGTGGCGTCGCAGAATTTCCTTGAGGCTTTCTTCTAAAGCCGGTATATTGAGGGAACCGTTAATGCGAAAAGTGAAAGGTATGTTGTAAGAAGAGTTGGCAGATTCTAATTGCTCAAGAAACCACAGTCGTTCTTGAGGAAAAGACAATGGTAGATTCCCTTCCCTAGAAACAGGAACTAAGGGCGGTGCCTGATTCTGTAAACCAATGATAGTTTTAATCGATTCCCAAAGTTCTGCTGAAGCTGTTTCTGATTTACTGCGAGTTGCTGGAGGTGTTTCAGCAGGATGATTACTTTGGCTATTGTCGCTTAACTTATCTTCTAAAACGCTAGAATTTTTTGGTTGGGGAGGGTTCATTGTCTTTATCTACCATTCAACTAAGAACTGCTATCTTTATCTAGGGTGAGGTTAAAAATACCGTGGGGTTTCAAGGCAAGTTCCGCAACTATCACTGCGTCACCGTGTCACCGTGTCACCCCATCTCCCACCCTCTTTCCTGTTGGCGAGTTACCCCAGCACTTCCTGTTGTTTTCTTTGTATCAATTCAACAATTCCTGATACAGTCCGAAAATTTTCAAAGCTAATCTCACTGGTTGCAAATTGAACCTCAAAGGCGTCTTGCAAGCCAAAAATAAGATTCATGGCATTAATTGAGTCTAAGCCTAGGCTAAAAATATCCCTGTCATCGGAGAGTTCTTCACTGCTCACACCTGGCAGCATTTCTAAAACAACTGCTTGGGTTTTTTGTTTTACTTCTTCAATAGTCATGATCTTCGTTTAACCGTTAAATAAGGATTTACAGGAAGTTAGAGGAATTTAGAGGGAGTTACACCGAGTAATTATTACGCTTCAAACAAGACACAAACCAAATATTTTTCTGTGTTTTGTTAGCGCAGTGCCTCCGTAGGAGGAACTCCTGTAACTCCTAAATTCTAAATTCCTAGAATTGCTCCAGTTAGCAAACTAGACTAGATCTTTTCTCAAAATCTTACCTAGTGGACTCTTGGGAATTTCTTCACGGAATTCAATAATTCTGGGTACTTTGAATTCTGGCAGTTTATTTTTGCAGTAGTTTAAAAGCTCATCCTCTTGACACTCTTCTTTGGACACTATAACAGCTTTGATCATCTCTCCTGCATAGGGCCTACTGATCCCGACAACTACCACCTCTTCTACTTTAGGATGAGCGCTAAGGACATCTTCAACTTCTAAGGGGTCAACTTTATAGCCGCCAGTGTCAATAAATATTTTCTTACGTCCAGTAATGTAGAGATAACCTTGTTCATCTTTTTTACCCAAGTCACCAGTAAAAAAGTGACCACTTTTGAATGCCTCTTTATTCACTTCTGGAGCATTGTAATAGCCGCTGGTCAAAGTTTGGCTGTTGACAACAAGTTCCCCAACAATGCCACTGGGTAACTCGTCACCCTTATCATCCATAACTTTGATTTCGACATTTTTCATGGGCAAACCGATAGAATCAGGTTTGATTTCTGAGCCAGTTTCCATATTAATGGCAATAGATCCAGCCTCTGTACAACCATAAAGCTGTCTGATGGGAATCCCAAATCTCTGCTGGAATTTATCAAAAATATCTTTAGATAGGAAGTTTCCGGCTGAAATACATAACCTTAAACTGGGTAAGCTGGCATGAGTTTCTGGCGGAGTTGCTGCCAAGATACTAAAGATGTAAGGCACAGCTGGCAGAAGGGAAATTTGCTCCTTCTCAATTAACTCTAATACTCTCGGACGCCTGAAAACAAATGGCATTTCCAGAGGAACTCCATCCTGCAAAAATGGTTCGAGGATAACGAGTGTTGCTCCAGTACTTATTGCTGCCAGTAGGCATTCTCCAAACCCATAGGCATGGTAGAGTGGTACGATGCACAAAATATTATCAGACTCTGTAATATTGAGGGTGAGGACACAGTTATTAGCCTGATGGAAGAGATTCTTCTGAGTTCTACAAATTCTCTTTGGTCTTCCTGTAGAGCCAGAGGAATATTGGTAGAGTACGTCTCCTTCATAAGAGGCATTTTCTGGTAAATCATCCACTTGTTTGTGAATTAAATCCTGAAATGGAATACCAAGGGAATCCTCTCCCCCAACTATAACCAATTCGACTTTTTGATCTAGTTGAGAGATAACCTTACGGCAAGCCTCAGCCCGCGTATGATCAGTAATAATTACACTAGTATTGCTATCACTGACGTAGTGCTTGATATCGTTTTCCTTGAAAGAAGGGTGCAACAGCAGCGTGATTGCATTTAAATAGGCAGTAGCATAGAAGCTAACTACAAACTCTGGGCAATTGGGCAAAATCAGCGCTACACAGTCAGATTGTTTAACGCCTATTGAGCTTAAACCCTTACTCAATCCCAGGACACTAGTGTAGAGTTCCTGATAACTTATCCTTGAGGAACCGTAGACGACCGCAGTTTTCTCAGGATACTGCTTTACGGTCTTATTGAGCATTTGGTTAAGCATACAAGAACTCCATAAAATTAATCAATTCCTTCCGACTTATATCAGTCACACTACTTAGAAGAAATTCTTCTACTTTAATTTTTAAGCAGCTTCTTCCCAAAGTTATGGGAAAGGAGTTAGATTTGATTTTATTGAATAATCTACTCCCCAATTCAAGATTAATCACTGCTTACTTTTCTTCGATAATCGCTTCGATTTCAATATCTAATTCTGAGCGACATATATCTGAGTGTAAGTAAATAATGTGATCCTCTTCAGTAGCCAAAATCGCTTGCGGAAAAAGTTCGCGCACGCGATTGGCGTCCTCTGCATGTCTAATGTATACCTTAAAAGTTCGGTTGTACTTAGCAGGATCAGGCATAATGTTGCCGTAACTCTGGCGTTCAAAGACTAAACCCATGCCTTCAAAAACCAGGCTCATATTATCAACTGTCGTATAGAGTTGATCAGCTACATCCATCAACATTACTGACTGATGACTCTTAATACTGGCGGTTCCAGACAGATAACCGACTTGTTTTCCATCCTGATTAATTACGGTACCTCGTGCGAAACTAGGAGATCTTGGACCATACTGTTTGGGATAGTGAAAAGCCGAGACTTGTTCAGGATTTTCAAGATGAGTTCCCTTCTCTTTACCTGCAATAAAGTACATCACTAAGTTGTTGTCGTTAATGCCGACAGCAGATGCAGCTGGCAGTTCAATATTAAAATCTTCACCGTAGAAAGCTTCAAAGGCTAAGGAACGAGCCTTGCAAAATGACTTGTAATTTTCTAGGGCTGAAGTTTCATCGTTGATGAAGGGAACGTAATGCCAAACGCGGAATAAATTCCAATCTTTAGTTAATTCTAAAAAGTCTAGATATACCTGATAGGTTATTTTCTCTAGTGGAAATTGGGCCTCTTTGACTAAAACACCAGCCAATCTATCTTCGGTTTCAACAAGGTGAAAACCTAGCTTTTGGTACACGGAACCGGGCTGGGTAATTAAGCGTTCTCTACTATCTTCACCCAAGGTAGGAATTTTTACATACAAATCAATGCCATTGTTTCTAGGAATGCAAGAGGTTTGATTTCGACCAAACATGATTTGAATACTTTGAGTATCCTGGCCTACTGCTTCAAGTGTTTTCATAATTTAACCAATGCCACTTCATCGAGAGCAATATTTATTTAGTCCAAGCAATACCGATAAAATTAGTCAATATTCTATCTGACTGAATTAATCGGATTTACTAGTAGCTTGCTAATTTGTGTGGTCACAAATTATTGTAGTTTTTATGGCAGCACCCCCTTGCTAATTGCTGCCACAACAAGTCCTGTAGGCAAAAATCTCTCAATTTTTTAAAAACCGTAAATTGAAGGATTTTAAGCTTTACAGTTGGACTCATCATGAGAATTATTATATTCAGGTTATTATGAAAGTGACAACACATTAAAAGTAACTTCATCAAATCTTTAAAATAGTTTATTATCCTCACAGGCTGAAAAAAAAATATGGTGACGAAGCTATGGTGACGAAGCTAACGTTTATGCCAACTTAGCTGTTAAATCCTACTTAATAATTGGTTACAATTTACTAGAGAATCCTAGAATTCAAGGTCATAATTTTTACGAAACATTAAGTGAATTTTTATGTTGAATTAGTAAGCAGTGGTGCATCTTACAGGGCAGTTTCCACCGTTTTAACTCCATATTATGTGCAAAAATCGAGAAGGTAGTTGCTGCACCTTTGCATTCCTTCGGTAAAACCGTATGAACTTGGATTTAGGAGATTTAGTCGGTGGACGCTACAAAATTATTGCCCAACTGGGAGAGGGTGGGTTTGGTCAAACCTTTGTAGCCGAAGACCAACATCTCCCCGGTAAAGAGCATTGTGTCGTTAAGCAATTGAAGCTTCAATCTAATGATCCTATCACCCTACAGACGGCAAGGCGCATGTTTGCAACAGAAGCCAAAATCCTGCATAAGTTAGGACACCACCCTCGAATTCCTCAGCTTTTTGCTTATTTTGAGGAAAATCAAGAATTCTATCTGGTGCAGGAATTGATTGCAGGTGATGATCTCAGTAAGGAACTAACGCCAGGGAAGCGCATAGCTGAAAATCAGGTTATTCCTCTGCTGCAAGAAATCCTAGAAATCCTAGAGTTTGTACATCAGCAAAAGGTTATTCACCGTGATCTCAATCCGCGCAACTTAATTAGGCGCAAGCAAGATGGTAAATTAATCTTAATCGACTTTGGTGCTGTTAAGCAAGTTAGCACTCAAATCATCAAGCAGGGCCAGGCAAAATTGACAGTGGCTATTGGTACTCCTGGCTATTTACCCAGTGAACAAGCCAACGGTAACCCCAAATTAAGTAGTGATATCTATGCTGTCGGTATGCTGGGGATTGGTGCTCTAAGTGGCTTGTCTCCTAGCGAATTGCCAAGCAACCCTGAAACTGGTGAATTTAGCTGGCACCAACAGGCAGCAGTGACTCCTGATTTAGCCAGAGTCTTAGACAAAATGGTACGCTATGACTTCCGAGAGCGCTACCAAACAGCCACCGCAGCCCTGCAAGCAATCAAAGATTTGGGTACTACAACTAGCGCCACCTTAGCCGTGCCCTCTACCTCCTCATCCCAACCCTTTGTCAGCAAATCGACAATTTCCATACCACCACTGCACAAAATTTTGATTTCCATCGTTGCCCTTGGCTTGGGAGTTGCAGCAGTTATTGGAGTAGTTACTTTTCTCAAGGCTACTAACGCCACTGATTTTTACAACCGAGGTGAGACTCTGCTAGAGTTAAACCGCTACGAAGATGCCCTCGAAGCCTATGAGCAAGCAGTTGAGATTAGACCAGAATATGCCCAAGCTTGGAAGGGTATAGGTAATACTTTGTCTGGACTACAACGCTATGAAGATGCCCTGGATGCCTACGACAAAGCTATTGAAATTCTACCCGATTATCTCCAAGCCTGGAAAGATCGAGGTAAGGCACTTAAACAGTTGCAACGTTATCAACAAGCCATGGATGCTTTTGATTCGGCAATTAGAATTGCACCCGCGGACCTTGAAGCTTGGAATGAAAGAGGTAATTTACAGATTAAGTTAAAGCAATATTCAGCTGCGATCGCTTCCTTTGACGAAGCACTTGAACTTAGACCAGAATACCCTAGGGCATCCTACGGGCGTGGCTGGGCATTGCATAATCTGGGTTTATATCAAGAAGCTGTAGAATCCTATGACCAAGTCCTTGAATATAAGCCTGATTCAGCTCACTCTTGGTATCAGCGTGGTAATGCTTTAATCAATATGAACCAGTATGAACAGGCTGTAGAATCTTATCAAAAGGCGGTTCAATTCCAGCCCAATTTTTACCAAGCCTGGTATTCCCTAGGCATTTCCTTCAATGCTTTGCGTCGCTATCAAGAAGCTGTCGCCTCTTTCGAGAGGGTGTTTAAATCTAAACCTGAACATTATGAAGGTTGGAATAGCCAGGGCTGGGCATTACATAATTTAGGTCAATACGAAGAAGCTGTGGCTTCTTTTGATCAAGCGGTTAAATTGCGACCAAACTCTGAACAAGCTTGGTACAACCGAGGTAATGCTCTCTATAGATTAGCAAGATACCAAGCTGCCTTTGAATCCTATAAAACAGCTTTGAAAAATGACCCCAAGCACTACCAATCTTGGTACTCTCAAGGTAATGCTTTGGTAAATTTGCAGCGATATCAAGAAGCGATAAATTCTTATGAGCAAGCAATTCGATATAAGCCAAATTATCAGCAAGCTCAAAAGGCGCTTCAGAATGCACGTCTAAGGCTAGAAGAAATAAAGGAACAGCCGCAACAAGAGCAAGAGCAAGAACAAGAGCAAGAGCAAGAGCAAGAGAAAACTAAGCCCCAGCTTCCTAGGCTCAGGCTCAATTTCAATCGCTCTAGATGACGCCGGTAATTGGAGGAGATGGGGAGATGGGGAGATGGGGAGATGGGGAGATGGGGAGATGGGGAGATGGGGAGATGGGGAGATGGGGAGATGGGGAGTTTCTCCAGCAGGCTGGCTCATCTTTTTAAGTGGAAGTCTTGTCTACGACTCCTACGCGCAAAGCGATACGCCTATACTTATTGGCATCATAAGGAGTGCCTGCGTGCATGACTTGGGAGTTGTCCCAAAAGACAATATCCCCTGGTTGCCAAACATGAGCGTAAACTGGTGTACGCTCTAAAACAGTCTCAAAAAGTTCCTGCCAGAAAAGTTTTGCTTCCTCTAGTTTCTCCTCCATGCCAACTCTAATTGATGTGTCTGAGCCGAGATATAGTCCTTTTTTGCCAGTCACTTTGTGGGTTGAGACGATGGGATGCAGTTTCATTGGAACATCGCTCCCAGGCTTAGGGAAGAATGGTGAAAGATGATGCATCGAGGTTTGCTCTAATTGCTGTTGATGTTCTCTAGAGAGGTTATTGTAGGCTTCTACCATGTCGAGGAATTCTGTCGTGTGAGGCTTGCCATCGATTCCTTCTGGAGGTATTTCCACTCCATAAAGCATCACCACGTACAGAGTATTCATATCCATTCCTTCTGTTTTTGGAAGGTGATCCTTATCATGATGCCATTCCCAAGCAAATTTTCCCCTAATTTCGGTAGTATGCATTTTAGGATTTCCCAAAATAGAGACACCAGGACTTTGTAAGTCTGGATCGATTTCGGGATCTATTGGCCTAGTATAACGCCCAAGGGTTGAATCACCAAAAGTTGCGATCGCAAATTCCTTCAACTGTGATGCGGTAAGATGTTGCTGTCTGAGAACAATCACACCGTGTTCCCAAAGAGATTGCTTGAATTGAGTTACCTGTTGCTCTGTAAGTTGCGTGAGATTGCAACCTGGCAGGAATTCCCTGCCAAGTCTGGTATGTTGCTGCACTGTCTGCTGTTGCATTTAAAACCTATGCTTAGTTTTTAAATAATTGGAGCAGATTTTTAGTTCATAATCAATCCAGTTTAATTAGTTAGGGCTTGCTGTCATCGGTGCAAACATCTATAATCTCCTCTGCTCCTTCTACTTCACCATTTCTAAACATCCTTGTTTGTAAGTTAAGCGCGTGGCTCGGTTTTCCCCTAATTCTGCAAGTATTTGTTCAAATGTAGACCAACTGATACCTTTTAAAATTACTCGTTGTTCAGCGATTTCAAGAGTTGATGTTTGCATAAAAAATAATAGCGATCGCTACGCTTTTTTATTATAATAGAAGTTTAAAATTAGACATAAAAGTAATTACTTATTGTGATTTAGCGATCGCTATGATTCAAACTATACATAAACAAGTAACATTTGATGAATTTATTGCCTGGTATCCTCTGGATGGGCGATACGAACTAATTGATGGGCAAATTATAGAGATGCAGCCAACAGGAAAACACGAGGAAGTCACTGAATTTCTCTCCAGACAATTAATTCTGGAAGCTGCAAGAGAGCAACTGCCTTACCGTTTTCCCAGTCATGCCCTAGTTAAAGCACCTAGCTGGGAGACAGGTTTTTTACCAGATGTGCTAATTGCCAACCCCCATTCCCTTAAGAATGAACCCCTATGGGAAAAAGCAGCAACAATCACATCGGGAAAATCCATTCTCTTAGTAGTAGAAGTTGTCAGTACTAACTGGGAAAATGATTATGCCCGAAAGCTGGAAGATTATGAGGCAATGGGTATTCCTGAATACTGGATTGTTGATTATCTGGGTTTGGGAGGTAGACGTTACATCGGCACTCCTAAGCGCCCCACTGTCTTAGTTTGCCAACTTATTGATAGTGAGTACCAAGTTAAGCTGTTTAGAGAAGGCGATGTCATTTCTTCAAAAATTTTCCCAAGCTTGAATTTGACTGCTGAACAAATTTTTAGGGCTGAGGATTGAAGCGGTGAATTCTAAATATTTATCTGCTGGGATAATTATATCGCCACGCGAAGACCGCTGTTTCGTGATTTTATTAGTTATAATCTCTGGGTCAGGAGTAGTTGAGGAGATGCCATGAATCTAGAAGTTACTTATCCTCATATAGAAGAGGCTAGTGCTAAAGAACCAGCACGGTTAAAGCGGATACCGCGAGTGCGTGTTGCTCAGATTGTCATGGACTATTTAGCTTATGGTTGGTCAGTTGAAGAAATGTGTCGTCAGCATCCTTATCTGATGCGAGCGGAAGCTCATGCAGCGATGGCTTATTATTTCGATCATCAAGAGGAGATAGATAACGAAATTCGACAAGAATGGGAGCAAGCTCAAGAGGCAAAGGTTTAGTCCTTTCCTTCTCCTTTTTTGGTTCGGATAAGGACTAAAGGGGTGCTATGAGTGGCAGTTTCCCTATATATGGATGTGCATGTTCCCCAAGCTATTACGGAGCAACTGCGTCGTCGTGGAGTAGATGTACTTACAGCGATTGAGGATAATTCAGCAACTTTGGCAGATGATCAACTATTGGAACACTGCCGCGTGCTTGGTAGGGTAATATTTACTCAGGATATTCGTTTCAAGGCTTTGGCTGAAGATTGGCAGCGTCAGGGGCAATCATTTGCAGGGTTAATTTTCGGACATCAATTGCGAGGCACTATAGGGCAATTTGTCAAAGATTTAGAACTAATTGCTAAGGTATCTGAGCCTAGGGAATGGTTGAATACAGTTGAAAACTTACCTTTTTGAATCCTCTCCCCATTCCCTATTCCCTAACAGATGTCATCGTTTTATCCTTTACTCTGTATATGCTTCTTTTCTCTTGCCTCTAACAATATCAATTACCCTATCTAATATAGATTTTTCTTTTTCATTGTTTTTGCTCATGACTAGATCTTCAGTATTATCTTTGATCTGATCTACAATTTCTCCAGAAACTGCTGGCTTTAAGAAACTGAAGCTCATGAACACATAAATTAATAACAGAGGCTGTACAGAAATAAGTCTACGCATGAGACTTCTTCCTCAAAAACAATAGAATATAAATCCAAAATGTCAGTAATGGCAAAAATAAAGGAATTGAGATAGAAGCAGAAATATAAATCTGGAATACAACTATTCCATAAAGACCTGTTGAAGAAACTAAGGTCAATACAAATCTTTTTTGTTGTTTCTTTTGTAATTTAGCAAGCCTAAGAGTAACTCCTTTTCCTAGAAAACCTGCTATAGCTATGATCATAAATCCAGAAATTAGATAAGGAGCAGGAATAGCATCTTTCTGATTTCCTAATAATTGATTGAGATGATGGTTAATCATATAGGCATTAACTTCACCTCCAGTAAGCTGCTGAGGACATTCGTTAGCCTGTTGTTTTTGTAAATTACGAGAAAAGCACCAATATCTAAAAGCTAGAGGAACTGAATAATAATCATCTGCTTTATCTCCTGCTTCCTTATAGCCACCAGATGTAATAATTGCCATTCCATGCTTTAGCTGTTGTAATTCTAGATCAGATAAATCACGCTCTAGTAAATCTTTAGCAGAAATAGATTTATATACACTTTTTGTATCGTAGACATTTTCATTAGGAATAGAGAAATCAATGATAGGACGCAACCAGAAGGGATATTTCTTTTGCTTAAGGAAATTACTCAGCTCACTGGAAACATGTTCAGTCTTGAGATATTCACTCAATTCCTCCTGAAAATCTGTTCCTCTTTGACTTTGCAGGTTTGATTGTGGAAAATTAGCTAGTGATCCTTCCTGACTGAGAATATGAGATAGTGCTAGCAGATAGGTAAAAGGACATGAATCAGTACAGGTTTTATCCTCAGGTTGTTCAAGATACCAGGGCAAAAAACCTGCCTTGCCTTGCAAACTCCAGCTTGGAGTGGCAATTTCAGAAAATACTGGAAATTGACCTGTTTTAAAGACAAACCAAGTTCCTTGCTCATTGACAGCAGATTGAATAGATTCAGCAAGTTTTTGGGTTTTGTCTGCTTGTGTTTGTTTGTACAGAACATAATTAATGCCAATCACTTTAACTTCTAACTCTGAGAGCCTTGTGACTAACTCAGCTAGTAATTGCCTATCCATTGGTTTTGGTTTAAAACCTGGAATTTCTTCAATACCCCATTTAACTGACTCTTGATCAATGTTGATTAAATTAACTGGTGGTAACGCACCTTCTGGCAACTCACCCCTTTGATTAGTTACATCACGATAAACAGCCTGGGCTGAATACCGGAAATCTGACAACAAATTATGGACGGCAAAAGTTAGACTTAGTGGTATAACCACTCCCAAGGTAATTGCTTCTCCCCGCGTTGGCATCCACTGCCGAATTATTTTCCCTAACTTCCAACGCTCAAACCGAAACGGCTCCGCACTATAGGGACTAAAAAACGAAGGAATTAAATAAGCAGAAGGATAAACCAACTTCTCCACATGCTGCAAATGCCAACAAGCAGTTAACATCGCATTATGAACGTCTTCATGCCTAGCCAACTCCTGACAAAACTGCCGCAGAAAGACATGAGCAACATCATCATGAATAGGCTCCCGCATCACTACCACTTGCAAACCTAAATCAGCCAAGCGGTTAGCAATCTGCAAACCATCACAGGAGTTAAATAAACAAAACCGAAGTCCATTCTGTTTAGCAATACTCAGATAATCCTTAATCTGATCAATTGACAAATAAGTATTAGGAGCAATTGCCAATTCTCCATCAGTGACTTCCGTTTCCTCGCTATGCCCCATCAAAAATAGAGCATCCCATCCTCTTTCATCAGCAATTTCCTTCAATAGTGCTGCTTTAAGATTTTCCACACCCTCTTTCTGCTGCCAGTCAAAAAATTTGAGCTGGGCAACGCGCTTGAGTACTTTGACAGTTTGCTTATCCTCATCCAAATCTAAACCAGTGTTATCCCCCAAAACTACTAAAATTCTAGGTTTGCCACTGCGTAAATGAGGATTAGATTCTATATATTCTTGACGAGTGGCAATGGGAATCCGGGCAATGCGAAGGATTTCAGTGGGAAGGATTTCAGATGGTATATCTTCTGGCACTAACTGCCAAGCTTCCCAAGGAAGACGCTCTAAATCAATAGAATTACAAGCAATAAAAATATCAACTGTTGGGCGAGTTCCTTCTTTCTCCTCTGAGTGGGAGATATTTTGAGCAACTGTGTGAATTTTGTTTTGAATTTTTTCCCGAATCTCTCGTAGCTGAGCTAACCAGCGTTGAAAGCTATCGAGAAGTTTAGCTCTAGCTTCCTCCAATTCATGACCAAAATCAATTGATGCCGATGGATCTAAATTTGCTCCAGATAATTTTCTGGCTCGCAAATTGGGGTATAACTGAAGGTAAATTTCTCTCCACTTCTCATACTGTGTTGTTAGTTCTTCTGGATATTCCAGCGTATCTGAAACTTCCTGTCCCTCTCCATAACGTAATTGAAAGACACAATGTTTGTCAGCTTGCCAAATATTAAGTCGGAAAATAATTCTAGATGTCATAACAATTAGCTTGGTTCAAAGGCAAACGGTATTAATTTAATTGTGTTTCCATTACTCAGAGCGATAGTGACGACAAAAGTTTCATCCCAGTCACCTAGTACAGCGACACAGAGATAACTAGCATATTCTGAAACATCTTCAGAAACTAAACTTGCTCCTGAACTAACTTGTAGTTTGGTGCCAGTGGGTAATTTATTCTCAGACAAAGCTTCGAGAATCAACAGCAATACCCATTCCCCAGTTTGCTCTGGGCTTGGTTCTGAATAAGACCAACTAACCACAGATAATTGTAGAGTAACTTGATCTAAATTAAGTTCTTTGCAAGAGCCACGAGCTTGAGAAGGAATTCTTAACCCTTCTTTTTGTGCTAATTCTCTAACAATTTCCTGGTACTTATTGTGTTGTTCATCAAGTATGTGACGCCGAGAACGACGCATTGGTACAGGTGCAAAAGTTGAAGCAGGTAGCAGTTGCCATGAAAGAGTTTTTCCCAACTCATCTATTTCACCTTGCAACCATCTGGCAGTATTTATGGCTTTTTGAGGCAAGGAATTTGGTAACTCTTTTAAGGTGGAATGCTTAACTTCACCTGAGATAGGTGACAGAGGAATTGCCTTTGGTTTCAGGTGACGTAAGAATTGCAGTAAATGGTTCAGTTCAGGCTCAAATAAAGATAGGGAAAACTCGTAATTACCGTCTCCATATTCATTTAAACCCTCAGCTTGCCTATACTTATCCAGTTGATCATAACGCGCCAAACACCTAATAATAGCTTCTTTCTGCTCTTCGTCTACCTCAACCACTACGTAGAAATGAGCAACTAACTTTGGCTCGTCAAGGGCGACTTGTGGTATATCCACGACTTCATCAAGCATGCTTTCCTTGGCTAGTAAGCACAGCTTAAATTCACAAACCCTTAAATTGCAAACAGCATTAATGTCTTGAGAAGAGGGCTGAAAAATTGAACAGTTATCCTGATTGATTACTAGATTACCAATCCGTTCATTCAGCCAATGCTCAAAACCACATAGTGCTAGAGCATTTATATAGGTTCGCCATTTATGAACTTCCTCTCGGTATTGGTTACTAGTCTTTTTAGCGAAGTCAAAATCCTCACTTTCAAGCTCTATTAGTTGTGGCTGTAACATTCTCAAGTTAGTTGGATGAATAAACTGTCTAATCATGCTCTTTTCTCCAGGTTCTCTAGATGACAACGAAGCCGCTGGGCATATAAGCTGTTCAGGGAACGGTTTTTAGACCTATTGATTTCAGCTACTGCCTCTTCAAAGACTTTGGCATCCACGAAATCTTGTATTGCCTGGTTAATCTCTCTCAAAGCATCTGGATTGTTTGAAAGTCTTTCCTGCTCAATGACACCCTGAAATTTGTCTAAAAGCAGCTGATAAAATTTATCTAGACTCAGATACCGAACCTGATTGAGCAGTTTTTGCGGCTCTAATACTCGACTGGCTTTTGACTGATTGCCCATGCCTAAAGCTTCAGCAATCTTCCTAAGAGACATACTCTGAGAGTAAAGTAATCGGAAAGCAGGAATAATTTTTTTTGCCAGAGGAGCGTACTTCGGCCGTTTTTTTACAGAGGCAATATGTTCTTGCAAGCCTTGGGCTATAGCTTCGTCTAAAACGTCTATCACTCCCTGATTTAGGAACTCATATAATTCATTTTGTTCTAGTTTCTCTAAGCGCTCTAATTCACTCCTATCAACTAACTCAGGTGACTCGAAATAATCTCCAGTATCTGGATTTAAGTTCTCCAAAGGTTCTGCTAGAGGAGAACCCCGACTGCTCCAAATATCATAGTCTCGCAGAAGTTGTCCTACCTTTCTGAGTTCATGATTCAACTCTTTTATGGAGTTTATATTGACACCTTTCTTCTGCAAGAAGCGGAGCATTTCCCTAAGTTGTGCCTCAGTGGGTTCAGGTAATTTTCTGGCTCCATTATGCGGCTGCCTACGTCTGTCTCGACGATAGACTGCATGGAAGGATTCTACTAGATAGCGATCGCGCTTTGATAGCTGCTCAAGTTGTTTGGGTTCAACCTTATTGAACAATCCCCAATCACTGGCATACTTAAATCCATACTGTGATAGATATTCTTTGATTTGTGGGTTTTGCCTTACTTGGAGATGTGTCCAATTTCTTAAGCTACTTCTAGATTCTAAGGGGGGGGGGGGGGGGAGGGGGGGGGGGGGGGGGGGGGGGGGGGGGGGGGGGGGGGGGGGGGGGGGGGGGGGGGGGAGGGGGGGATGGGGAGAGGAATTATTCGCCTCCTGCCTTCTGCCTCCTGCCTCCTGCCTTCTGCCTTCCAAGGTAAAGCCTTGGGTCAACAAAAAAGGGTCAAACTTTGGTAGCTTACTAAATAAGGAAAAATTTATATTCCCTGGAGAACACAAAATGTCTATCATATTCCAAATATCACTGGCTGCTTTAGTTATCCTCTCATTCATTATGGTTGTCGGGGTTCCAGTCGCCTACGCCTCACCTCAAAACTGGAGTCAATCGAAAACCTTGATCTTCATCGGTTCCGGTGTCTGGACAGTTCTAGTTATTTTAGTTGGTATTTTAAACTTTTTTGTGGTTTAACAATGATTGCAGGCATCCCTCTCTTGAAATAGACAAAATCAAGAGGGGATGGAAGCAATACAGCCGTGATACGATCAAAAAGATTTTTATCCACAGCCATGGCAGTTTTCGAGGGAAACTTCACTTTAACGAACACCTTCAAGTTTGCGGTCGTCATTGCTAGATTCAATGACCTGGTAACAGGCAAACTTATTGAAGGGTGTCAAGATTGCTTGAAACGCCACGGCGTTGATCCTAATCCCCATGGTACTCAAGTTGACTATATTTGGGTGCCTGGTAGCTTTGAGGTACCCCTGATGGCTCGCCAAGCAGCACTAAGTAATCGCTATGATGCTGTGATTTGCCTAGGTGCAGTTATCAAGGGACAAACTCCTCACTTTGATTATGTAGCAGCAGAAGTCTCTAAAGGAATTGCTGCTGCTAGTTTCCAAACTGGTGTGCCGGTAATCTTTGGGGTTTTAACCACTGATACCATGCAGCAAGCCTTAGAAAGGGCAGGAATTAAGAGTAACCTAGGCTGGAGCTATGCCATGGATGCCCTAGAAATGGCAAGTTTAATGCGGCAGTTTAAGGGCACCTCTTCAGCCGCCTACGGTGTTTATGATGACGGAGTCGTTACTACCCAGGCGCTGCCAGTTGAATCTGGGCGGGCAATTGCTGAGCGCTCAGAGGTTAAAAATAAAGACTCCGCTCACGATTGAAAGAGAGGGGGGTGAGCGAAAAAAAGGGTGGGGGAACAAGTAAGCAGACGCTCCAGACGCGGAGACGCTCCAGACGCGGAGACGCTCCAGACGCGGAGAATTAAAATTCCAACCAAAATTTCGCTCACCCGGGAGAGGGAGCAAGGGAGAGGGGGGAATAGTTGACGAGTGAGCGAAGAGACTCTCCCTCTCCAACTCTTATGTTGATAAATGGAAGCCTGCAAAGCCTTTTATCGAAGATGATGAAGGAGACATTCTGCGTCTCCTTCATGATTACGAACTTAAAAAGTTGACAAATTCTGATTGTTCTGACAAGCTAGAGGGGAGTAAGCTAACGCGGGTATAGCTCAGTGGTAGAGCGTCACCTTGCCAAGGTGAATGTCGCGCGTTCGAATCGCGTTACCCGCTTCTGAAAATATAATCCCTTGATACACTGACTCCCCCAAGTTAAATTAACAAAGGTTTGGAGTGTAGGGACTCGATCAGGGTCTTTTTCTATTTCCACACTCGACACCCTCCTTAAAATCGCCATCTCAAAGCTCCCTAAACCCTACACCCTAAACCCTAAACCCTCTAATTTAACAATTGCCATTTGCGGTTTGTTCAATAAATGTCTTACAATTAAGGACGCCAACATTAAAGCTTTAGAAAATTGGCTTTCGCTAGATGTCACCTTGGATAATTTTGATAGAAATGTCTTGGTTTTAAGTAGCGCTCGTGCCATCCCACAAAGCTCAGAAGATTGACTTAAATGCTGAGTATCCCTGTCCTTGTCGCCGTCGGGGTTCTTTAGTGCAAATTACGTTGACAGAAGCCTTAGGCTGTAATCGCTGTCAGCAAATCTTTGTAGTAGAAGAAGGTGGGTATATGATTGAGCAACTCTCCACAAGCTACCCTTACAAGAAAGCTTGGCGTTGGAGCGGGAATCGTTGGACTCCAGCTAATGCTAGTATAGGGGAGAGTTACCTACCAGTGGCTCTGCTAATAGTCATGGTATTGCTAATTGTCTGGCTGCCCTTGGCTCTGCGCTCTACGACAGGACCAAGTATAATTTTCTGGGCGCTGTTGGCAGTTATGCTGGCAATACTCCCGGCGCTAATGGTGTGGCTAGCTTACCGGCGTTAGCAATGAAGATAGAAATGGAAACCGGTGGCTTGGTGCTAAACTCAAATGAAGCAGTAATACGCGCATACTATGCTTCTTTGGCATTAGCAACCACCAAAGGGGTAGAGCGTTCTGTCGGCGTACAAGCGATGGCACAAGCGCTGGAAAATTCCTTTGATGATATTTTGGAAGCCAATACCCTAGACTTGGAAGCTAGCCGGGAAATGGCAGTGCCAGAACTAATTTTAGACTGGCTCAAACTGACGCCAGAAAGACTGGGAATTACCATTCAGATTTTGCAGAGAATTGGAGAATTATCAGATCCTATTAGAAGGGTGATGAATGCCTCCTATCAACTTGAAGACTCTCAGACATACTCTCAAATGATGCCCCTGGGAGTCATTGCTCTAATTTATGAAGCCTTCCCGGAATTGGGCGCGATTGCTGCGGGTTTTTGCATTAAAACGGGAAACTCTCTAATTCTCAGGGGAGGTAGCGAAGCTAGCCAATCCAATCAAGTTATTGCTACAGTTTTAATCGAAGCCTTAGAAGATGCAGGCTTACCATCTGGATGTCTAGAAATCTTACCTTCAGAACAAGGCGCTTCGATTAGAGATTTGGTCACTCAAGATAGATATCTTAATCTAGTCATTCCCTACGGACGACCAACATTGGTACAACATGTGATGCAGCAAGCCACTGCGCCGGTTTTGAAGTCAGCGATGGGTAACTGCTACCTTTACTGGTCTGCCTCTGGTAACGTAGATATGGTTATTTCTGTGACTGTAGATAGTCACGCCAGCGAACCAGACCCAGTCAATGCTATTGAAAAGATTTTAATCGATCGCTCTCAAGATTACTTATCCTTAATACAACTTTGGAATTCTCTTAAGCATAAAGGTTTCAAACTTAGAGGCGATTCTGAATTAGTAGCTAAGTTTCCAGAGTATTTGACAGTGACAGCAGACTTTGAGTGGAATCAAGCTTATCTTGATAAAATCATTGCCTTTCACATGGTAGATAGTATTGAGGAAGCAATTGCCTGGATTAGCCAGTATAGTAGCGCCCATGCTGACTGTATCGTTACAGAGTCCTACCAAGAAAGTCGCCAGTTTGCCTTAGGCATTGATAGTGCCTCTGTCTACATCAATTCCTCACCACGCTTTTCGCGTAACCCAAAACGTGGAGACTCGGTATTTCTGGGGATGTCTAATCAGAAAGGGTATCGCCGAGGGCTCATTAGCCTGGAAGCACTCACAACCCTTAAACAAGTTGTTCAAGGTAACGGACAATTTTAGAGGCAGTCGAAATTCATCAGGGAATTTTAGGCATAAGTTGGGGTACACGAAGGTTTTCCGATCATGAAGGTAATTATAGCGATAGGCACAAAGGTTAGGACAGATTGAATCCTCCAAGCAAGGGAATATCAATAATTAACCTTCTGCCTTTTGCCTTTTGCTATATCTTTGAACTAAATGCTCCCCATCTCCCCCTCTCCCCATCTCCCCATCTCCCCATCTCCCCCTCTCCCCATCTCCCCATCTCCCCCTCTCCCCCTCTCCCCCTCTCCCCACACTCTCTTGGAGGGGATTGGCACAATAGCTCACTAGGCAATAGAATCGAGCTGTGCAAGGGAGAAAAACTATGAAACTGGATTTGGGGAAGTTTTACCTGGCAGCTAATCCCAGTAAAACTCTAGACATCGGCAAGGCAGAAGATAGACCATACTATATAGATTTCTCCCCGGTGCGAGGCGCTTCAATTATCAAAGAGTTGGAACGCACAATTACCCGTCTTTCCCCTAATCAACCTACCTGTCAGTTATTTACTGGACATATCGGCTGCGGTAAGTCTACTGAGTTGTTGCGACTCAAATATCATTTAGAGCAGCAGGGGTTTCATATAGTCTATTTTGAATCTAGTAAAGACTTGGTGATGGCGGATGTTGACATAACTGATGTGCTGCTGGCTATTGCCCGTCAGGTGAGTGAAAGTCTTGAACAAGCTAAAGTCAATCTGCAACCCCGAGGTTTTCAGGCGTTACTACAGGGAGCATGGAAGATATTACAAACGGAAATAGAGGTTTCGGCAGCAGCTTCTATTCCTAATATTGGCAAGATTAATATTAATACAGAGGATAAGAAGCTTTCTCTAGGTGTGGGCATTGGTGAGATCTCAGTTAAAGCGAAAAATAGCCCAGAATTGCGTTCTAAGCTCAGGCAATATCTAGAGCCGCGCACGGATAATATTATAGAATTAATCAATAAGGAGCTGCTCGAACCTGCGATTAAACTACTTAAACAGCAGGGTAAACAAGGATTGGTAGTAATTGTTGATAACCTTGATCGAGTAGATAATTCACCAAAGCCTACAGGGCGTACTCAGCCTGAGTATCTGTTTGTAGATAGGGGTGAGCAGCTTAAAAGTTTAAAGTGCCATCTAGTTTACACAATTCCCCTGGTTTTATCATTCTCTAATGACCAAGGAATGCTGAGTAATCGCTTTGGGATAGATCCTAAACTATTACCAATGGTAAGAGTGCGATCGCGTAATGGCAGTGACTATGCTCAAGGAATGGGGTTACTTAGGCAAATGGTATTGGCGAGGGCTTTTCCTAATCTTGACGAGAAGCAAAGGCTCAAGCTTATCCCAGAGTTATTCGATTCTGCTGAAAGTTTAGACCGTTTGTGCCGAGTTAGTGGTGGTCATGCGCGGAATTTACTTGTGTTACTCTATGGCTGTCTGCAAAAAGATGACCCTCCTTTCTCCCGCAATTGTTTGGAAGATGTGATTAGAAGACAGCGGGATGCTTTAGTGAGAGCTGTGGATGAGCAGGAATGGGAGTTGTTGTTTCAGGTTAAGCGGCAGCAGCTGGTGAAAGGGGAGGATGAGTATCATACTCTGATGCGCAGTATGTTTGTGTTTGAGTATCAGGATGAAGAGGGGGGATGGTTTAGTATTAATCCAATTTTGGCAGAGGCTAGGCAGTTGCAGTAATCTACAAATAGAAAAAAATATAGCACTTCTCTTTCTTAGTGAGATACAAACTTCTTGGTTTTAGGGAGCAGGGAGTAGGGAGTAGGAAGCAGGGAACAGAACTAGGTGTATCTCAGTTATTCGAGAAACGCTATATATAGCAGTACGTATTAAGGTTAGGAAAAGCTAAATCGCTAAAACCTTGTCACAGTCAACTTCTGCCTTCTGCCTTCTGCCTTCTGCCTTGCGCGTAGCGCTATAACAGTTGCACAGTCGGGAATAGCAAAAGTGGAATAAAGTGCTTTTGTGGAGCGTTTTAAGGGTAGTTAGCAGATGGTGAAGTCTCAGTCAAGGGATGTCAATGCTGACAATGAGGAATCATTGCGAATGTTGATGCGGGCAGTTGCTTTTTCTCAGGAGCAGTTTTCGCTGATTTTAGTTCGCTGCAACTATGGGCAATTGCGCGAACGCTTGATAGAACAATTGCGAGAATTATGTTCTGTTAATTGTCGAGAGCGAGTCTTACAGCCATCTGTTAAGTCCCTTTATCAAGTAATTATTGAAGAATTGAGAGAGGAACCGCCTTCAGCTTTAATTATCTCTGGTTTAGAGTTAATAGATGAGATTGAGGCGTTACTAATTACCGCTAATAATGCACGGGATGAGTTTCGTAAAAATTTCCCTTTCCCACTGGTGTTGTGGGTGACAGATGCGATAGAGTACAAGCTGAGGCGAGTGGCTCCAGATTTCACTAGTTGGGCTGCTGCTCCGATTGAATTTGAGGTGACAACGGAGGAGTTAGTTGAGAGTATAGAGCAGGCTGTTGAGCAAGTCTTTACCAAGATTTTAGAGGTTGGCGCAGGTAGATTTATTAATAATGCTATTTTCAATTTAGAAGTGGGTTCCTGTCGCTGGTGGGAATTGGCATCAGCTTTACAGGATTTGCAAAATCGTGATGTGCAGTTAGAGTCGGAATTGGCAGCTAATATTGAGTTTGTGTTGGGACAAGATGCTAATGATTCGAGGGAAGATTCATGGCGGCATTATGAGCGAAGTCTGGCACTGTTTCAGGAGGCAGAAGGTAGGAGGCAGGAGGCAGGAGGCAGAAGGCAGAAGGCAGGAGGCAGGAGTCAGGAGGCAGAAGGTAGGAGTCAGGAGAGCAGTACTAATCCTAAATGGATTGAGCGAGAGGGATGTGTACTCTTCTATATGGGTTTATGGTGGCGAAAGTATGCTGTTGAACATAGAACTGAGTATGAATTAGCCTGCTGTAAAGCCAGAAATTATTTCCAGCAAGCTCTTGAGGTATTTGAACAGCATAATCGTCCTGATTTAGTAGCTAAATTTATCAATTCCTTAGGGGAAGTTCTACTACGGTTAAAGGATTGGGATGAGTTAGAGATTGTTGCTAAAAAGGCTCTAAAACTTCATCAAGGCTATCCAGAGTATCTGAGAATCGCCCATGATTATGATTTATTGGCTGAGGTTGAACTATCAAAATCAGCCTGGGTCAAAGCTAAAGAATATGCTGAGCAAGCATTAGAAATTATCACAGAACTTGAACAATCAGCCGGTAGTGGTAACTTGCCAGAGCAGGATAGATTTTTAGACTGGTTGAGGAAATATATTCGAGAATTTTCTTTATTATCCTTGGGGCGATCGCTTTCTGGTTTAGGTGAGAAGCAAGAAGCAATTAAAACTTTAGAAACAGCCATAACATTAGGTCATCCTCAGTATGACCCTTCCCTTTATATTCAGATTATGCAGGAGTTGCGATCGCTTTATTTTGAACAGGGGGAATATCTTAAGGCTTTTGAGATTAAGCGAGAGCGGCAATCAATTGAACAGCAGTATGGTTTCCGGGCTTTTATTGGTGCAGGTAGATTGCAACCAAAACAAAGGGTAATTAATCCAGCTTTACCAGATGCTAAACCGCAAGGGGCAGTTACTCAAGAAATCGCAGCTTCGGGTAGGCAGCAGGATGTTAACCGCTTAGTGGAGCGTATGGCTCGCAATGACCATAAATTGACTGTGATTCAAGGGCAATCAGGGGTTGGTAAAAGCTCGATTGTACAAGCTGGTTTAATCCCAGTTTTGACAAACAGAGCTATTGATAGCCGCGATGTTTTACCTGTTCTACAGCAAGTTTATACCGATTGGGTTGGGGAATTGAGCAACTGTTTGACAGATACCATGGCAGAGAGGCGATATATTCCTGCTCTACAAACAAGTCTTGAAAAAGGAGACATAAATTCAGAACAGACGACTATTAGGCAGGAAAAACCTTCTGCCTTCTGCCCTCTGCCTCCTGCCTTTCCTGTCGATTCCACCGCCGCTATTCTCGAACAATTACACAGAAATGCTGATCACAATTTGCTGACGGTGCTAATTTTTGACCAGTTTGAAGAGTTTTTCTTCATTTGCAAGCAGCCTAAGCAAAGAAGAGTATTTTATGAGTTTCTGCGGGATTGTCTAGATATCCATTATGTAAAAGTTATCCTCTCGCTGCGGGAAGATTATCTGCATTATCTGTTGGAATGCAATAATCGTCTCGTCGATTTAGAGATCATTAGAAATAATATTCTCGATAAAAATATCCTCTATTATTTAGGCAACTTCTCACCAGCAGACGCGAGGGCTGTTATTCAAGCCTTAACAGAACAAACTCAGTTTTACTTAGAGCCAGAATTAATTGAACAATTGGTGGAAGATTTAGCGGGAGAGTTGGGGGAGGTGCGCCCCATTGAGTTACAAGTTATAGGCGCACAACTGCAAACAGAAAATATCACCACACTAGAGCAGTATCGGATACCTGGTTCCAAAGAAGTACTAGTAGGGCGTTTTTTAGAAGAAGTAGTTAAAGATTGTGGCCCTGAGCATCAGCAGGTTGCCAAACTTGTCTTGTATTTACTAACGGATGAAAATAATACTCGCCCTCTCAAGACTAGGGCTGATTTGGAGTTGGAGTTAGAGGTAAAGGCGGAAATATTAGACTTAGTTCTAGAAATTTTAGTGAAATCGGGGATAGTCTTGAGGGTTCCAGCTTCTCCGGCTGAGCGTTATCAATTGGTTCATGATTATTTGGTGCCTTTTGTGCGTCAGCAGCAGTGGGCACGATTAATTGCAGAACTAGAAAAGGCTAAAGAAGAACAACAGCACACTCAAGAGCGGCTAAACCGATTTCTGAAACGGCGGCTGCGAGAAGCTTATGCAGCAGGAGTAGTATTGACAATCATGACAGCTTCAGCAATAGGGTTTTGGCGACACGCAGAATATCAAGTTAATCAAAGAACAATCGCCGAACTCAAAGCTATAAATTCAACCTATCAAGCTCTTTTTCTCTCCAATGATCAACTTGGAGCATTGGTAAATGCTGTAAAGGCTGGTAGACAACTGAAACAGGCAACTAATGTACCAAAGGAAATTCATGATGAAATTGTGAGATCTCTGAGGCAAGCCCTCTATAAAGTGAAAGAGTACAACCGCTTAAAGGGGCATCAGTCTTGGGTTTCAAGGGTGAGTTTTAGTCAAGATGGTGAGATGATTGCCTCAGCTAGTGCTGATGGAACTATCAAACTCTGGAGCCATAAAGGCAAGGAAATCAAAACTCTCACAGGGCATAGTAACTGGATTTACAGTGTTACTTTCAGCCCAGATGACAAGCTAATTGCTTCAGCTGGCGCTGATAAAACTATCAAACTCTGGAATCTTAAGGGTGAAGAAATCAGAACTTTTAAAGGACATAGCAGCAGTGTTAGAGACGTAACTTTCAGCCCCGATGGCGAGCTGATTGCCTCAGCTGGTGCTGATAAAACTATCAAACTCTGGAATCTTAAGGGTGAAGAAATCAGAACTTTTAAAGGACATAGCGCTGAGGTTACTAGCGTAAGTTTTAGCCGAGATAGTGAGACGATTGCTTCAGCTAGCGCTGATAGAACTGTCAAACTCTGGAATCTTAAGGGTGAGCAAATCAAAACCCTTAGAGAACATAGTGATTGGGTCTACAGTGTGAATTTTAGCCCAAATAGTAACACCCTAGTTTCTGCTAGTGCTGATGGCACTATCAAGCTTTGGAGCAGCGATGGTAATTTGCTCAAAACCCAGTCAGGACATAGTACTGAGGTTACTAGCGCCAGTTTTAGTTCGGATGGTCAAACCCTAGTTTCGACTAGTACTAATGGAACTATCAAACTTTGGAATCTCAAAGATAAATTACCTGTGATACTCCACAGTCATGGTTCTGAGGTCACTACTGTAAGTTTCAGCCCCGACGGTCAAATGATTGCCTCAGCTGATACCGATAAAATTATCAAACTTTGGAGGTATGACAGTAATGAGAAGATCAAAATTATTGAAGATAGTGGCAATGATAGCAACAAATTGATAAATCTTAATAATATCAAGAGCGTCAGTGTTAGCCAAGATGGTCAAACTATTGCTACGGTTAGTGCTAGTGCTGATAAAAACATTAAACTCTGGAACCTTGAAGGTGAAGAAATTGGAACCCTTAGAGGGCATAGCAGTTATGTCAATAGCGTCAGTTTTAGCCCTAACAGCCAAACTATTGCTTCAGCTAGTGTTGATCGAACGGTCAAAATTTGGAGTCTTGAAGGTAAAGAAATCAAAACTCTCACAGGGCATGGCAGCTTTATCAATAGTGTGAGTTTTAGTCCAGACGGCAAAACCATTGCTTCAACTAGTGTTGATCGAACGGTCAAAATTTGGAGTCTTGATGATGGTAAGCTACTCAACACTATCGCTAAATCTAGCGCCACATTCAACAGTGTCAGTTTTAGCCCCGATGGTCAAACTATTGCTTCAACTAGTGATGATGGGAGCATTCAGCTCTGGAGTCTTGATGATGGCAACCTACTCAAAACTATCGCTAGACCTAAAGCCACACTCAAAAGCTTCAGTTTTAGCCCCGACGGTAAAACTATTGCTACAGGTAGTGTTGATGGAACTATCAAACTCTGGAGCCTTGACGGTAAGGAGATTACAACTTTTCAAAGAGACACTGCTGAAGTCTTGAGCGTAAGTTTCAGCCCAGACGGTAAGAGGCTAATTTCGATCAGCTCGGAGGGAATAGTCAATCAGTGGAATCTCGACTGGCAAAATTCAGATTTAGAGGGTTTAATAGCAAGCGCTTGCAATTGGCTGGATGACTATTTGAAGACTAACTCTGATGTTAGGGAACCCAATCTCTGTCCAAAAACCTCAAAGCCCAATCTTGCTGAAACTACACCCCAACAGAGTCCTCCGGCAGACACTCAAGAACCTCATTTTATCAAGGCTTCATCTCAACTTATTTCTCTAGCTCCTTCCGTAACTTCAAATCGCAAATATCTTTTGGAAGAGTCGCCTACTGATACTATTTCCGTTCAAAGTTTTAATATCGAGGGTAATACAGTCTTTAGCGATCAAGAAATAGCCAAAGCTTTCGCTCCCTTTACTGCAGGTCCTTTCACTTGGGAAGAATTAACCCAAGCTGCTGATAAAGTGACTCAGCTCTACCTTGAGGAGGGTTATCTCACTTCCAGAGCAATTCTTGTTGACCAAGAACTGATCGATGGGGTAGTCACCATTAGAGTAATAGAAGGAGAACTAGAGGAGATTGAAATCAAAGGAGTAACTACTCTCCGAGAGAGCTATATTCGTGATCGCATTGCACTTGCTGCTCAAACCCCTTTGAACACTGAACGCTTAGAAAAGATGCTGCGACTATTGCGCCAAGAACCATTTCTGGATGATGTATCAGCATCACTCAGGTCAGGGACACGTATAGGAAAAGGTATTTTAATTGTAGAATTAAAGGAAGCGCCTTTGTTGGGCATCGCTGAATCGAATTAGAATTTTGATCTAGATAATTTACGAGAGCGCAGTTGCAGTTGGGCGCGAGACTACCTCTATAATAACCCGAATGTGAGCAAGAGCGATCGCAAATTATGTTATAAATCTTCCTTTAACTGATACCAATTACCTTTAGCATTGCATTTAATTTTGGGTAGGGGCGCACCGCTGTGCGCCCTTACGAAGATTTGTCTTTAGTATTTGTAGATTGGTTTGAAGCAACCAAACCAATCTACAAATACATTATTTTCAGTAAACTACTTTTCTCGCCCAGAGTTCAAACTCTGGGCTAATAGCTTTCATTCCATTAAAATGGACTCAAAAAAATCAGCGTTTAGTCCTCTTAAAGAGGACTTAAACTATCAGCCTGGGGTTTGAACCCCAGGTGGGTAAAGAAACTAGTGCAAAATCTAAAATCAACCCTGATTATTAGGCGGATCAAACACTAGTTCAAACTTAACTTCGGCAATTTGTTGACGGCATAACCTCAAATTCCTTTCAGCATCTACACGACTGCGATAGCGAGTAATAACCACCCATTGCATCGGGGTAATTAGACGCACAATTGCCCAAGGCTCATTGCTATTTTGATCGTACATAATGAGTATGACTCCTTTTCTATGTTATTAGGAGCCAGAGCCAGCCCACGCCTGTCCACAGCTAGGGGCTGGCTTCTGACTGCGTTGCAACTGCAATTGTTGTAACATTTTTAATTTATCACAATTAATATAAAATAACAAAAAGTTTTAATAAAAAAACACAAATCGGAAAGCACAGTAAGGAGATGGGGAAATGGAGAGAAGAATTCTAATTCAATCAGAAAATATGTAATAAAAATGCACATTAACTGATGCACTATTCGTAGATTAGATTAAGGCAACAAAACCCAACATATATAATAGTTAGAGTTGGGTTTCACTTCGTTCTACCCAAGATTGTGTTATGTTTTTTTGAACCTCTGGCGGCAGTTCCCACCAGAACTCAGAGCAAGGAGGGGTAAGTTATTAAAGACGCGGGGACACGGAGACACGGGGACGCGGAGATAAATTGGATGGGGATTTAACCCCAATCAATTTTAGGCACCGTATAGACGGTGGGGTATTTGACCCATATTAATTTCGATAAGCTTGAGGCTAGAAAAATGACCACAGAACAGAGGCTAAATCGCTTAGAAGATGAATTTGAAACAGTCAAAGAACTGTTGATGTCAGCAGCTCGTTATGCAGAATCAGCCAACCAAAGAATAGATCGGTTATCTGAACGTGTAGATTCGTTAGCTGGTTATGCAGAATCAGCCAACCAAAGAAGCGAGCAAACTCAAGTTCACTTAGATCAGCTAGCTGTAAAAGTTGACTCGCTGACGGATGCTCAAGCAAGAAGCCAAGCTCAATTCAATCAACTATTTGAGGTACAGACTCAATCTCAAACTCACATAGATCAACTATTTGAGGCACAGACTCAATCTCAAACTCACATAGATCAGCTATTTGAGGTACAGGCTCACTCTCAAACTCACATAGATCAGCTATTTGAGGTACAGGCTCACTCTCAAACTCACATAGATCAGTTATTTGAGGCACAGGCTCACTCTCAAACTCACATAGATCAGTTATTTGAGGCACAGGCTCACTCTCAAACTCACATAGATCAACTATTTGAGTCACAGGCTCACTCTCAAACTCACATAGATCAACTATTTGAGTCACAGGCTCAATCTCAAGCTAAGATAGAT
This sequence comes from Symploca sp. SIO2E9, assembly GCA_010692645.1. Classification (GTDB taxonomy): domain Bacteria; phylum Cyanobacteriota; class Cyanobacteriia; order Cyanobacteriales; family Coleofasciculaceae; genus SIO3C6. The sequence continues at coordinate 171,223 of JAAHGS010000003.1, read as the reverse complement.
CAGTTATTTGAGGTACAGACTCAATCTCAAACTCACATAGATCAGTTATTTGAGGCACAGGCTCAGTCTCAAACTCACATAGATCAACTATTTGAGTCACAGATTCAATCTCAAGCTAAGATAGATCGACTATCTGAACGTGTAGATTCCTTTGTCTTTGAAGCTCAGCGACTGTTTAATCAACAAGCCGAAAGATTAAACAGACTAGAGGGGCAGACTGAAAGACTAGAAGCAATTGCGCAGATGTTAACCCGCAACGATCAAGCATTCCAGTCTCAGTTACAAGAATTCCAAAAATCTACCCAGGAATTCCAAAGGGCTAGCCTTGAAAACCAACGCTCTAATAGTGCGGCGCTGGAACGAATTGATCGGGTTTTGGATTATCTGCTTAGGCAAAATCGAGATTGAAAGAATCCCTATCTCCCTATCTCCCCATCCCCAAAACTCAAAGCTTCACCACGCACCTCTGTATGCAATTGCCCTCGCTCATAAACAATCTGCCCGCCAACAATAGTCATCACAGGCCATCCCGTGAGCTTCCAGCCTTCAAAAGGATTCCAACCGCATTTACTTAACACTTCCTCCCGCAAAACCGGGCGGTAATTCTCCAAATCCACAAGTACTAAATCCGCATCATAGCCAGGAGCGATCGCACCTTTTTTAGGAATAGAATAAGCTTTAGCGGGCGCTGTAGACATCCAATTAGAAACTTGAGCAATACTACAACGCCCCTGCATTGCCTGAGTCAGCATCAGTGGTAGCGAGGTTTCCACCCCTGGCATTCCCGAAGGAGTGTTAGGATAGACCTTACCTTTCTCTGCCAAGGTGTGGGGAGCATGATCGGTAGCAATAAAATCAATAACACCATCTAATAGTGCTTGCCATAGTACTTGATTATCGTGGAGCGCCCGCAAAGGCGGATTCATCTGTGCCAAAGTACCCATTTGCTCATAAGCACTGCTATTGAGTAACAAATGTTGAGGAGTCACTTCCGCAGTAACCCAACTAGGCTTGTCCTGCCGCAGTAAGTCTGCTTCTTCAGCAGTGGAAAGGTGAAGAATATGCAAACGTCGCTGATATTTCTTAGATAACTTCAGTGCCAACTTAGTAGCATTGAGAGCCGCTTGACTATCCTGAATCTGGGAATGAATTGCCGGATCAGTAATTCCAGCAAATTCCAGCCGTCGCTGATTAATTCTAGCCTGATCTTCGGCATGAACTGCAATTAAGCGCTTACCTTGTGCAAAAATTGGTTCTAACACCGCCTCGTGATCAACCAACAAATCACCGTGAGCCGAACCCATAAAAATTTTAATCCCGCAAGTGGGCTTAGCATCGCGCAAATCTGGCAGATTCGCTGGTGTTGCCCCAATAAAAAAGCCATAATTTACTAAGCACTTACTTGCTGCCCGCTGCAATTTATCATCGAGTGCTTCCTGGGTGATAGTTAGGGGGCGAGTATTGGGCATCTCCAGAAAAGAGGTTACCCCGCCCTTGGCACAAGCACAACTAGCAGTAAATAGATCTTCTTTATGCTCAAGCCCCGGTTCCCGAAAATGTACCTGCGGATCAATCACACCAGGCAACAAAGTTAAACCCGTTGCGTCTATTTCCATATCTACGGAAGTTGATATTTGCGGTCCAACTTGAGAGATTTTTCTACCGCAGGTTTGAACATCTCCCAGTAAAAATTTACCACTAGGGAGGAGAATACGAGCTTGGCGGAGCAACAGGCAGAAGTCAGAGGGCATAGTAGAATGTTAGGATGTAACCTTGTTTCAATACTTAATATTAAAAATTTTCTACAGATAGTTTTATAAACTGTTTTTTTTGTTATGAGAAAACTAGAGAACTAATTTGTTTTTTGCCTTTTTACTCTTTACTCTTAATTGTATTACATTTTCAAGCTTATGACTAAGAGAGAAAATCCCTGGATAGAAGGATTGAAGACAATTGCTTTAAGCGCAGTTCTCGCCCTAGGAATTCGCACTTTAGTTGCAGAAGCACGCTGGATTCCTTCTGGCTCAATGTTGCCAACGCTACAAATAAATGACCGCTTGATTATTGACAAAGTTAGTTATCGCTTCCAGGACCCCAAGCGAGGAGATGTAGTGGTGTTTCGCCCCACTGACACCCTCAAGAAGCAAAATTTCAAGGATGCTTTCATTAAGCGCGTGATTGGTCTACCCGGAGATAAAGTAGAACTTCAGGATGGCAAAGTTTACGTTAATAATCAACCACTGGTAGAAAAATATCTCGACCAAGGGCAGAAAACAATCATTGATGTTTGTCATAACTCCAATAACCAATCGTCTTACTACCTATCGAAAGCAGTAACTGTGCCCTCTGATTCCTACCTAGTACTGGGAGATAATCGCCAAAGTAGCTATGACAGCCGTTGTTGGGGTTTAGTACCCCGAGACAATATTATTGGTAAAGCCATCGTCCGCTTCTGGCCTCTCAATAGTGTTGGAGGACTTAACAAAGACCCAGTTTATCCGATAACTCCCGAGTGAGGAGGTAACTCATGGAAACAATTAAGACAATTAGTTTCACCCTCTTTTTAGTTTTGGGGCTTCGCTTTTTTGTAGCAGAACCACGCTACATCCCTTCCGAATCAATGCTACCAACCCTACAACTCAATGACCGCTTGATTATTGACAAATTAAGTTACAAATTCAGTAAACCACAACGGGGGGCAGTTGTGGTATTTGAACCGACAGAAGTCCTCAAGCAGCAAAATTACACAGACGCCATGATCAAGCGTGTAATTGGTCTCCCTGGTGATAAGGTAGAAGTCAAAGGGGGACGAGTTTATATTAACGGGCAACCCCTGTGGGAAAACTATTTAGAAGAGAAGCCAGAATACCGCTATGGTCCTGTAGAAGTGCCACCGGGCGAGTATTTGGTACTGGGAGATAACCGCAACCATAGCTATGACTCTCACAACTGGGGATTTATCCCTCGTGATCACATTATTGGTCGAGCAGCAATCCGTTTCTGGCCTTTAAATCGGTTTGGTCAGTTGTGACGCACCCACACTTCTCTAGCGAGTAAGTGTCGGCTTCTCAGCGACTCGTCTTTGACGACATTGACTGAGCTTTGAAGCCCTACGCCCTAGGGACTTATTGTTAGAGATTTCTTTTGTATTCGTAGGCTGCATTTCTGCATTTAAATTGGGTTACACCTACGGCACTTATGATAGCACATGAAATCTAATAATATGCCAGAGCCGGTTCGTGATTCATCCTGACACCTCCACTTCGTGGTAGGAGTAGGACTTCTCACGATTGAAGGTTAAATTCTCTCGTTCATAGTTGATTGTTCATTGGGTTTGTATTCCACTTCTCCTCAACTACTACTCAATGAACTATGAACCATGAACCAGGTTGCATCAACACCAAGTTTTAACTACGCAACCTGTTATCTGCTTACCTAGGTAGGGAGTATTGGCAGATAGGGACTTTAGTTGGTATCTATCAACTTGCCAAACCTGCTGAGGATTGAACAAAACTAGCTCAGCAGGTTGATTAGGGATAATTGTAGCTGGAGTTTGATGTAGACAAATTGCCGGATTTGTGCTAAGACTACGCCACAATTGCAAAGCCGAGCACTCACCTGTCTCAACCAGATTATACCAGAGCAAAGGCAAAGCTAACTCTAAACCAATCGCACCCGGAGGGGCTTCAGCAAAAGGTAGGGTTTTTTCTTCGTAGCTGTAGGGAGTGTGGTCAATAGCGATCGCATCAATAATTCCCTCTTTTATACCCTGAATTAGGGCAATTTGGTCATCTGGGTTGCCCAAGGGGGGTTCTAGATGCAAACTTGGGTTGTAACTATCCAAGTCTTCAGTATTCAAGAGCAGGTGCATCCAAGTAGTACTGGCACTCACTGGCAATCCTCGTGCCTTGGCTTCAGAGATTAGCTCTACGCCTCGATTGGTAGAGATACGCATTAGATGTACTGGCGTACCAACAGCTGCTACCACCTCTAAAATAGAAGCAATCGCACTGGATTCGGCAATCGCAGGGCTCCCTGGCAAACCGAGGCGAATAGAATTTACACCTTCTCGCATCACCCCCTTATCAGTTAACTGAGGGTCACAAGGCACCAGCGCCACTGGCTTATTGAGGAGTTGCAAATATTCTAATAAACGCCGCATTAGTGCCAAAGTAGAGAGTGGATGCCCATCTGCAAAGCCCACAACCCCTGCTGCTGCTAATTCCGCTAGTTCTGTCATTTGTTGCCCTTGGACACTGACAGTTAGGGAGCCCCAACAATAGAGGTGTGGTAAGGGAGTTTCTGATTCCCATAACTGTTGCTGATGTAACCGGGCTAATCCAGATGGGTTGTCTAAGGGTGGTAAAGTATCGGGCAAAATTGCCAGCCTTGTAAAGCCACCAGCTGCCCCAGCCTTGAGGAGTGATAACCAAGTTTCTCTTTCCTCATGTCCCGGTTCCCCAGAATGGCTATAGAGATCTACCAAACCAGGGCCTAAAATTAGTCCCTGACAATTTCGCACCTTTGTATCTGTAGGCAAATCAGTAATTTTAGTTTCAACTGTCTTGATCAAGCCATCTACGATGAGAACATCAGCCAAGAAATCTTTTTCGGAAACTGGGTCTAAAACCCGGACTTGTTGGAGCAGTTCACTATCCATGCGGTTTAATAATGGGCACAATACCACCTTATCAAGCCTCATGCTTCATTGCTTATGGTTCATGGATGCTCTAAGATTAACCAAATTTTCTGAAACTATAACCAAAATTGGCGATCGCCTTCTAGTAAACTTGTAGGATAAATTCCCTTTAAGCGTAATTTTGCCATACGATCTGAGCCATAGAGCGGCATTGGCAAGCGAGGTGATTGTAGTCCTCCATAATGGAGTAGGGTAAGTTTTAAAGTAGTTTCGATAACTGCGTTAATGGGGGCTTGATGTCCTTCTGGGTGTACTTTCAAACGTAGGGGACGAGCTAAACCAACTTTCTGATAAACATCAGTAGTTACTAAAATTGCTTCACGAGAGGATAAGCGCAACGCCAAACCTTGCTCTGGTGCACTAATAACTTTCTGATTCAGATTGTATAGTCGGGGAATACAAGATTTAGAACACTCTACCAGAATAAACTTAGAGCCGATTGCCCTTGCCCATTCACACAAATTCTTCGTTTCTTTGCCACGAAAACGCCCGTCTCGGTAAATTAAGACTGTTTTGCCTCTTAGTTCAGTTTCTCGTAGCAATGTCTCTAGAAATTTTTGAGGAATTTCTTCTCCATCAATTAAGGCATCTTCTAGCTGATAGCGAAGAAACTCGCCTCTTTTTTTATACAGACGAATGCTTGCACAGGCATTTTTGGTTCCAGGTAACTTTTGCTTAGACTGTCTCGAAATATCTAAACCCAGGAAATAATCAGCAATCTCTAGCTCTTCAGCTAGCACAAAGGGTAAATTGCCTAGTTTTGCCAGAATCCCAGGAATAACCTGATTAAGGATGTATTTAGACTGAACTTTAGTTAAGGTATCAGCATAAATTATTTGGCTAGCTATCTGCCGTCGAACTAGTCGTGAGTAAATTCGATGGTAAAGACTGCCGCCATCTTCTTGATCGGCATTACGGTCACTTTGGGGTAAAAATGTTAAGACAATATCATGAGGAATCTCGATGAATTCATCTACATTTCTATCTACTTCTGCTCTGCCATTGGCACCATCACTGATTGATAAATGTTTTTTCAGAAGAATCTCACTGTTAAATCCATAGGTTTTTAAGCGCTGCTGAACTTCATTTAAAAAAGGATTTAGCTCTGCATTACAAAGTTTTAATGCTCCAATGCTAATCTTTGTTGATGGAGAACAATAAATATTGTGCCGACGGTAAACCCCACCCTTAGACAATCCCTCCAGAATTTTAGCTCGGGTCCCCTTGAAATTTCTCCCAAAGAGTATAGGAGTGTTCTTGAGGGGAGATGGTGGTTGCCAGAATAAAGTTGGGTACTCCCGGTTATTGATACAGCGCTCTAAACTAAATCCATACTCATCCAAAGCTGTTTCAGCTGTTTTCTTATAATCAATTAAAAGTTGTTGTCGTTCATGGAAAGGAATCTTGGTTGCTTTGAGCAACTTCCCATATTCCACCTCAAACCTGTCAGCAGTTTCAGGGGTGATACAGGGGCGTAAAAGCACTAACGGATAATCTCGTTGCTTCCTATTCTTAAATTCTACAGTAACCAGAGGTTGGTTATCTGGTGCATCCCGAAGTGCTTTTTTACTACTTTCACGAGTAGCCTTGTTGATTAGTTTTTCTCGATGTTGTCCGACGGTTCCAGGCAGTTGTACGATAATGCCGTTACCTTTTAATTCAAAATCTCTAACAGACAAACCAATCAAAGACTTTTCAGGATTATTTTGGTAAAACTTCTCTAAATTACCCTGGTATAAGATACTGCTGCGAACCGTAAAACTTAGAGCAGGTTTTAATTGTGATTTTAGTTCAATGGTTTCTGCCCAAAAGTCCAGCTCGCGCCTCACTACAACATTACGCTGAGGTGTAATAGCATGTGGTGAAATAAATTCAGTTTTTTTTAAAACTTGAGACGCTAGTTTAGATAGGATATCTGGCGTCACTTGGAATTGATTTAGCAGTTCGATTGAATAATAGCGATCGCTATAGTCTGGTAGTTTTTCTTGAACATCTTCTAGTGTATATTGCCATTCATCTTGAAGAAATTTATCCGTATTAGGTTTACCCAGAGTATAGAAATATCCTTGATCCCAAATGACTACCATTCTGAGTATGTTCAGACTCAGATGAAAGCTTAAACGGTTGCCATCTTCCTGATCGATGTCAGGGATTAATCGAAAACAAGATAAGTTTAGTTGTGAGATAGATAAGGGTAAAATTTCACTCAGAAATGTTGATAAAGGGGGATGTGTAACAGTAGTAGCACTCATGTAGATACTTTATGAACAGAAAATTCGCAGATAGAATTTAATGAGCAGTATTGACAGGCAATTCCAGGATTAGGAGGAAAAATTTTCTTGAAATCAGCTGAATTTTGGCGGTAGCGTGTTAACTGTTGCTGATGTTGTTGAGCAATGGAGACTAGTTTACGTTCAATAGCATTCAATTGAGCAGATGTTGCACTAAGACACTCAGAGCATTTACCAGTTTCCAAATTGTAGAAGGAAGCAACGGCTTGTTGTTTAGGGTGGAGGTAGCTAGCTGCTAGTAAATAAACATACCCCTGCCGTCGGTCAAAATCAGATTTACCTGTCTTGAAATCTAAAATGTGAACTCTTCCATCTTCCTCTGTAAAAATGCAGTCGATCGCCGCAAATAAATTGATTTCATAACTATCCTTCACAATGGAGATTGGTTTAGGAAATCCCTCATCACCTCGACTAAGTTTAATGATGTTTTTTCCTAAGAGAATCGGATTAGCCTGGTAATTTTCAAGGATAGAAATTACTCGCTGCTGAACAACTACTGGCTCTTTGCTCAATTGCAGAATCTCTGCGACTTGTTCTACTGCCTCTTTTTGGTAAAGTATCAAGGGGTCTTGGTGAAACTCATAAACCCCCTGCTGTGCTAGTATGCCAATACGCTGAGGTATATTGTCCTTATCTAAAAGTTCTTTAACTTGAGGTTCTCGCTTTCTTGCTCTAGCAAAACCTCGTTTCATATCGCAATGCCAGCGTTCTTTACCAACTGCGGGAGAAAACTGTAGCCAAAGGTTATAGCTGGCAAATGGTAGCCAAATTCTTGCCATGGGTTTAGAGTTTTACTGGACATAGTGACGAATCAGTTATTTTTTTGGTAAACAAACCCTAGCTAAGTACCTGGACAAAAATAAAGTTTGCTGGTTGAGGCAGGGTGTGGGGTGTGGGGTGTAGGGTGTAAGGGAATTCCGGGCGATTTCATAATTGTTTACACAGTTGTTTTTATTTATGTCCGACTACTTACTCACAGAGTAGCTAATAACTCAAGTCATAAATGTTGCTTGTTTTGCCAACACTATCTTATTGTAGATTGCATTATTATACAATAATAATAAAGTCATTGGCAATTAACCAAATGAACAATAATTTTTATCAACTGATAAAGCAAGTTTGTCTAGACAAAGGATATAGTTAATATTAATTATTTGAGTTAGTGTATCTCAATTTTACATACTTTTCTAATTTAGATATTTAGAGTACATGAGCTAATTCTTAACGACACTTCTCTTGCTCTGTAATCATTGCAGTCATTGGTTCTTTTTCAAATCGCTTGACAACAAATAGATAAATTCCGTACAAAGTGAAGCTCTGCCCCAACATTTCCGAGAATTCCTCAAAAGCTACCCTCATTTTTTCCAGCAAGAAGGGAACTAACTCACCTTGCTCAAACCTTTGACTAATTAGAGGTTGAAATAATATATCTTTCAATACTTCTGCACCAAACCCACCAAACACAAAAATACCCATTCCCAGTGCTACAAATAATATAGCTCTGCGTTGGAAATACCACAGAGCAATGAAGTCTCGGTAAAAAAAGGTGAGTGTTGCTACTCCAACAGCTAGATATACTGGCATCCAGTCTCGATTACCTACAGATTCAGACAATTTATGAAGTTGAAGGTGAATTTTAAATAATTCATCTACGGATGCATAGATAAACAATAGGGCTATTACCAGTAAAAATAATTGAGATGGGGGCAATGAGGAGCGACGCCCAACAATTAATAGACTTAGAGAAATAAAACCAATTAGAAATAATTGTAAGCTTTGGAGCAAGGATGGAATTGTCCTTAATCCATTCATGTCAAACCAAGGATAAGCTTTTCCTGTGCTGAATAGTCCTTGTAAATAGATTAAAGTTATAGATATTTCAATTACGATAAAGACTAAAAGTAGTAAAGTACTAGCGTTTTTTATGGCTAGTTTTTTAAATCTCATGGAGAAAAATAATTGTAGTTTACTTAGGTTAAGTGCGGTTTGATTCCAGAAACTTTATAATGCTCTTTCCCCGACTACTATAATCTAATCAATTAGGTGCAAAGATGCCAACAGTACTAATTACGATGCTATAGTTAAGGCTAGTTTTGTACTTTTGCTATCGATTAAATAATTAACCATTCCTTGTCTAAACTAGCCGCGACAAATCCCTAGAGGCAAATTTTAAAACACCTTCTGAGGAATGAGGGAGATTTATATTTGTTGGCAATTTAGACTTAGGATTTGAATTTTTTCCAAACTCCAGCTAATCCTAAAGCACTCAATCCGAAAACAGTTCCTGGTTCAGGGATAGACACTGGTTCACTATAGGCTTTGTTGATTTTTTCAGCTTTTTTATCTAGCTTGTTAACTCTTTTCTCTAGCCTGTTAGCTTTTTTATCTAACCGCTTAGCTCTTTTGAGTTTGTTTTTCTCTTCTAGCCTGTCAGCTTTTGCCTCTAGCCTCTGAGCTTTTTCCTGGAATCGATCAGCTTTTCTTTCTAGCCTGTCAGTTTTTTTCTCTAGCCGCTCTTGTTTTATCAGCTTGCCAGTTGAGACTTCCTCTGCACTTGCTGGTGAAGCTGCTATTGCTTGAGTGCCGACAGCGATAGCAGCTACTGTAGTAGTTAGGACTAATTTCTTGAACAGTTTGTTGTGCATGTTTTAATTCCGTTTGCTTAGCAGTTTCTGTAGCGTTTCGTTGTTAATTATTAGTAGACAAGAAACTGCTGTTACGGGAATTGGGTGAAATGCCACTTTTTGAACAGTCTTTTGGCACATACCTACTGAAGCCCTTTTTTCCTTGCTAGGGAGAGTTTTCAGTATGTGCAGTTGCAAAAGTGGCATTTCACGGCTTCAGTTTTGGTTTATTGCTTATGGTTCATGTTCATGGCTCATGATTTAAGCTTCTATGAACAAAACTGCTCTAGTCACGATGCCACCGGGTTACACCACCAGCTTGATCAATCAGAGTAATACCTTGAGATTGTAGTTGATCACGAATGCGATCGCTCTCTGGGTAATTTTTCCCCTTGCGTGCCTGCTGACGTTGCTCAATCAGTGACTCAATCTCAGTATCGCTTAAACCATTAACTTCCTCTTTAACTGCCTCCTGTGGTTGAGCTTCCAAACCAAACACCTGTGCTAGTTCAACCAGAGTATGCCATTGTTGCTCTAACTCTGGAGATGATTTATCTGTTTTCCCTTCATGCACCAAAAGATTCCCCTGGCGGCGTAAATCCTTAGCAATTTCAAACAAGACAGCTAAACCACCAGCAAAATTGAAGTCGTCATCGACTGCCTCAGCAAACACATCCCTAATCTTAGAGGAACCTAGCTCGGAAGTATCTACAGATTCCTTCCAACCTAATTGCTTACCGTACTGATGACCAAATCGTAATCCTTCTTGAAGAGTATTCCAACCATTGGTGGCTGCTTCGATGGCATCATCGGTAAAATCAAGGGGCTTGCGGTATTGAGCTTGCAGGACAAATAATCGCACTGCCATGGGTTCAACTGGGCGATCGAGTAACTCGCGGATTGTGATAAAGTTGCCCAAAGACTTAGACATCTTCTCACCACCCACTTTCACCATGCCAGTATGCATCCAGTAACGAGCCAGTGGTTTACCATTGGCAGCTTCCGATTGAGCAATTTCATTTTCATGATGGGGGAAAATTAAATCAGAACCACCCGCATGAATATCAATAGTTTCCCCCAGCTGTTCCCTAATCATAGCTGAGCATTCAATATGCCAACCAGGACGTCCCACCCCCCAAGGGGATTCCCAGAATGGTTCTCCTGGCTTAGAGGCTTTCCACAAGGCAAAATCAAAGGGGTCTTTTTTCTTAGACTCCTCTGTATTCACCTCCACTCGTCCACTGGCACCCACCCGCAAGTCCTTTAACTTGCACCCGGAAAGTTTACCATACTCAGGAAACTGGCGCACTGCATAATAAACATCGCCCTCTGCCGGATAGGCATAGCCTTTTTCTTCTAATTCAGAAACCAGCCGCTTAATGCCATCTACGTTGTGAGTTGCACGGGGATAGTCATCTGCTGGCTTAATGTTGAGACGCTCCATATCCTCAAAATAAGCCTTGATGAAACGCTCCGAGACATCTTCCATCGATGTCCCCTCTTTCTTGGCTCGGTTAAGAATCTTATCGTCGATATCGGTAAAATTCTGTAGGTATCGAACATCATATCCGCGCCATTGCATATATTGGCGGGCAGTATCCCAAATGATACAGGTTCTGGCATGACCCAAGTGGCAATAGTCATACACAGTGATGCCACAGCAATACATCCGTACCTTGCCAGTCTCCACTGGCTCAAAAGCTTCCTTACTGGCGGTGAGGGTGTTGTAGAGTGTCAGGGTCATAAGCTGTCACGCATTTAATAAGATGGGGAGAGGGGGGGAAGGGGAGAGGGGGGGAAGGTTTGAAGGATTTTCATGCAACCAGAAAATATAAGCTTTAAATGCACATTAGCTTAAAACAGAACGGGCAGAACGGGAAACAACCTTATTTAATTGTGCCATCACTAGTGCCACTGTGTGGAAATCACCCATTCAAAAGTTGAAAGTCAAAAGGAACTCGCTTAAGTGCCTCTTATCATAAGAAATATAGGTTTGTTAGTATTATCGGCTACCTTCCGAGACTGATATCACTAGCACAATTAACCATATTCTCCTGTATTCTAACGTTTTCCACAGCTTGACTATGCAATCAGTAACTACTCAGTCTGCACCGTCTCAAGGCATAGATGTCCCCAAACATGGTTTACCAGTCACAATCATTACTGGTTTTCTGGGCAGCGGCAAAACTACCCTCCTCAACCATATCTTGAGTAACCAGGAAGGAGTCAAGACTGCTGTTTTAGTTAATGAGTTTGGTGAAATCGGCATCGATAATGAGCTGATTGTGGCCGCCGAAGATGATATGGTGGCGCTTAATAATGGTTGTGTCTGCTGTACGATTAATGATGATTTAGTTAATGCTGTTTACTCTGTTCTAGAGCGTGAGGACAAAGTGGATTATCTAGTGGTGGAAACTACTGGACTTGCCGATCCTCTACCAGTGGCACTTACCTTCCTTGGTACGGAATTGCGAGAAATGACTCGTCTCGATTCAATTATCACCTTAGTAGATTCAGAAAACTTCAGCCTAGATCTATTTAATAGCGAAGCAGCCTATAGCCAGATTGCCTATGGCGATATTATTCTGCTTAATAAAATAGACCTAGTGGATAAAGCCAAGTTAGATTCTCTAGACGTCAAGATTAGAGAAATTAAGAACGATGCCAGAATTCTCAGAACAGCAAATTCTCAGGTGGCACTGCCTTTAATTCTCAGTATCGGTTTATTTGAGTCTGACAAATATTTCGAGGCGGCATCAGCTCATGAAGAGCACAATCATGAGCATCACCACCATGACCACGATCATACTCATCAACATCACGATCATGAACACGATCATACTCATCAACATCACGATCATGACCACAATCATGAGCATCACCACCATGAGCATGATCACCACCATGAGCACCACTCCCATCACCTAGAAAATGACGGATTTACATCACTTTCTTTCGAGAGTGATAAGCCTTTAAAAATCAAGAAGTTTCAATATTTTCTAGACAATCAGTTACCTGCTAATATTTTCCGAGCTAAGGGAATCCTTTGGTTTGAAGAGAGTCCAGAACGTCATATTTTCCACCTCAGCGGCAAGCGTTTTTCAATTGAGGATGATCAGTGGAAAGGTGAACCTAAAGTTCAATTAGTGTTGATTGGACAGGATTTGGATCACAATCAGCTACGCCAACAACTGGAAAATTGTGTTTGTTTCTCTTCCAATAGTATAGGTAAAGGATTCGAGGCATAGCTTCAATTCTGGATTTGGGATTCGGCATTGACTAAACTAATCTAGAAACTAATACCGATTCCCAAATCTTTGCTGCAAATACTTATTACTTATTACTTATTACTTATTACTTATTACTTATTACTTATTACTTATTACTTATTACTTATTACTTATTACTGAAGTGCCAATCCTATCAAATACTACATTTGGAAGTCATAAGCTGTTAAATATTAAAATGGAAGCTCTCAAGTTGCTTGGTGCGATCGCATTAAGATCAAGGCAGTATTTAATCTCCCTTTGACCTAGCATGCTAAACTACAACCCACAGCAACGATTACCAACCTCAGAGGAATTGCCTTGCTCTGATGATACGCCTGTGGACCATGAACTGCAAAACACCATTCCTAACTTACTCAGAGCGATTTTACTGCTGATTTGGGCAGCTCGTGAGGACTGGTTTTTCGGAGTGGACATGGGCATTTATGACCGCTCTCGACAAATACTCCAAACTCCCATTGTCCCAGATGGATTTCTCAGTTTAGGAGTACAAAGGCACAAAAAACCAAAGGGAAGACTCAGTTATGTGCTCGCCGAAGAGAATAATATTGTTCCTGTGTTTGTACTCGAATATGTCTCGAAAACATATGGGGGCGAGTATGACCGAAAAATGGAAGACTATGCTCGATTAGGAGTAAGATATTACCTTATCTATAATCCAGACTACTGGCAACGAGATCAACACGAGCCCTTAGAAGTGTATCGTCTGTGCGATAGTACCTATGAGCGTCAACTAGGGGAACCGGTGTGGATGCCAGAAGTAGGTTTAGGTATTGGACGAGAATTAGGAGTGTGTGAGCAGTGGCAACGGGACTGGCTTTATTGGTATGATCAGCAATTAAATCGCTACCAGGTGCCAGAAGAACTAATTGAGCAGTTGCAACAACAGCTACGGCAAGCCGAGTCTCAACTTGAGCAGGAGAAAATGCGATCGCAACAACTAGCAGATATGCTGCGCCAAATGGGAGTTGATCCAGATTCTATTTAAGTTTATAAAATGCCTACCTAATTAAGATCAAGGCAGTATTTAATCTCCCTATGACCTAGCATGCTAAACTACAACCCACAGCAACGATTACCAACCTCAGAGGAACTGCCCTGCTCTGATGATACGCCTGTGGACCATGAACTGCAAAACACCATTCCTAACTTACTCAGAGCGATTTTACTGCTGATTTGGGCAGCTCGTGAGGACTGGTTTTTCGGAGTGGACATGGGCATTTATGACCGCTCTCGACAAATACTCCAAACTCCCATTGTCCCAGATGGATTTCTCAGTTTAGGAGTACAAAGGCACAAAAAACCAAAGGGAAGACTCAGTTATGTGCTCGCCGAAGAGAATAATATTGTTCCTGTGTTTGTACTCGAATATGTCTCGAAAACATATGGGGGCGAGTATGACCGAAAAATGGAAGACTATGCTCGATTAGGAGTAAGATATTACCTTATCTATAATCCAGACTACTGGCAACGAGATCAACACGAGCCCTTAGAAGTGTATCGTCTGTGCGATAGTACCTATGAGCGTCAACTAGGGGAACCGGTGTGGATGCCAGAAGTAGGTTTAGGTATTGGACGAGAATTAGGAGTGTGTGAGCAGTGGCAACG